>CAMYZO010000015.1 GCA_947303855.1 uncultured Prevotellaceae bacterium | reverse complement strand
ACAGATATTTATAAATGTTTAACCATATCTCCATGGTTAAATACGGGATTTAGGGTTATTAAGTGCCTCATCCTTGGTTTTGTCTTAGAAATCCCCATGATTCCAAGATTGAAAAAGAATGTGGATGTGCAGTAATAAACAGTACACTTTTCTTTCTGTGGTGGATAACTCATTCTTCATGCTATAACGTGAATTCTCCAGAAATATTCAGTTTTAAATTAGGCCTCAATAATAACGAAGCATCAACTTTAGCTGAAAAGAATGCAAACCTGACAAAAGATGTGCTAGGGAAATCTCGTAGACGAGTTTATGTTTATAAATCTACAGGTCGTGTCGAGTATGATGAGTTTTACATGAAACTCTCTAAACCCATCATCGACGAAATCGACAAAGTCCTGGCGAAGCACTACGGCTTCACAGAAGAAGAACATGACTTCATCATCAACTACGATATCAAGTACCGCATGGGTGATGAGTTAGGGAGCCAAGAATAAAGACAATAATCAAAAAAAAGACTATATTTTACGTCAAAATGATGGCGGAATGAAATAAATTGCTTATATTTGCAGCCTGAGATATTAAAAAGACGAAAGATTATGGCACAAGTATCAATGACCGTCCGTATGGACGCTGGGGTCAAGGCACAGTTCGAGGAACTATGCTCGCAGTTTGGAATGAGTGTAAATGCTGCAATGAACGTTTTCGCCAACGCCGTAGTGAAAACAAGGAGTATTCCGTTCAGAATCGCAGCTTATCAGCCCGAAGACAATGTAATGAGAGACTTCTATGAATTCAGAAGGGAAGTTGCAGCAAGTGACAGGCCCGAACTGACGATGGAAGAGATTAACGAAGAAATTAGGCTGGCTCGTGAAGAAAGGGAGGCAAAAAGGAGGGGGGCAGTATGATTTACGCTGTCATTGACACTAACGTTATTGTGTCGGCTTACATTACTAAGAATCTGACCGCCGCAACATCAAGGGTGTGGGCAGCCGTGTTGCAGGGGAAAATCATTCCTGTCTACAGCGACGAGATAATCGACGAATACACAGAAGTTTTAAGTCGTAAGAAATTCGGAATTCCTGAGCACTTGATTAAGTGGGCCATTGACAGGATATTGATGAATGGAATACACGGAGAACGAGTGCCGTCTAAGGAGCATTTCCCAGACCCCCAGGACGTGGTATTCTACGAAGTGGCTATGTCGAAAGAGGATGCCTATCTGGTGACGGGCAACAAGAAACATTTCCCAAACAAACCGATTGTGGTAACACCGGCAGAAATGGTGGAGATATTGAAAGAACAAGGACTGTTGTAAATGGACTGTCTCGGAAGTCTTGCAAATCGTCAACAAAGCTACGATGGCGTTTAGCCAGTCGCTTAGCTTCGCTGTCAAAATAACTAGTCGTTTGAATTTCGAAGCTCATTGATCAGGTTGTCCAGAGTGTTCAACTTCCGCTTTCCTTCAATCGACTCCTTGGCCTCCAAGAGTGCGCCACGGAGTTCTTCTGTCAGGTCGCGCTTGTTTATCACGATGTCATCCTCGCTGATGGGAACGACACGGAAACTGCCCGCACGTGATTTCACCACCACGTCCTCGCCTCGATAAGCCACGTCCACGTATTTAGCGGTGTTGGCCCTGAAGTCTCTGCCTGTTACTACTACCATAATTCTATCTCTGTTTTGATTTCTTGGGGGCAAAGATACAAACAATTTTTGAATTGTGTACCATTTTGGCCAACTTTTTTATAAAAATCTGCCATTTCGCCACTTTGCCACATGGCGTATTATTTGGAATTAGTTGTCGATTTATTTGGTGGTGTCGATTATTTTTCGTACCTTTGTACCTGTGCCGGAGAGCACGATTAACACGATTTATTCACCATCAAAAACACACAAAAGTTATGAGCAAGACATGGAAAACGATTCTTCAAGTGATTAGTTACATCATCACCCTCCTGCTGGGGGGCGCGGCAGGGAACGTCGTGATGTAAAAGTAAAAAAGTAAAAAAGGTAAAAAGGTAAAAGACGAATGTAGTCCGTGAAAAAGGAAGGCTTCAAAATCTCTCAGTACGCCTGTGCGATGCTGCTTATCGTGAGCAGTATCGCGCTCGTGGCATATCAGGTCGTTGAGATTGATGACGTGGCCGCAGGACTGCTCTACTATGTGGCCCAGTCATTTCTGTTGGCTGGCTCAATTTTCGGACTCGACCAATACATCAGAAGCATTAACAAAAAGTGATCTGAATTGTACGAAATTTTTACGAAAATTTCTTTCAAAATGTTTGGTGGTTTCGGATATTTTTTGTAACTCTCCCCTCAATCCCTTGTAGGGGCGATTTTGTCCTTAAGCGGACAAAATCTTCAAGTTGGGGTGGGGTCAGTGACCTCAAATGAATCCCCAGGAACAAAGGTACGAATAAGCGAGCAAAAATGATTTATTTTAATTTTGGAGCGATAACGCTTGCTGATAAAAATTTTATTCGTACTTTTGCACCCCGATTGGGAATGATTGCAAACTAATAATATAAACAACTAAAATGAAGAAGAAAGCAATTCTAACGTTTCTTACGTTGCTGATGCCATTGTTGGCTAGTGCCCAGTGGCGCGTAGGGGTAACGGCTGGAGCAGCCTACAACCACTACAGTATTGACAAGCAATACTGGCTCGACTACCAGTACGAAGGAGCCTGGAGCCCCACCATCGGGGTGACGGGACAGTATGACTTCAACTCGTGGCTTGGCGTGCGGGCCGACCTCTCGTGGACTCAGAAGAACCACCGAGAGTATCGGCGCAGGCTGGAAAATATGGATTACAAGGTGAAAAACCACTACCTGCTGCTGCCCGTAATGGCCTCGTTCAACTTCGGTGGCCAGAAGCTGCGCGGCTTCTGCAATCTCGGTGTCTATGGCGGTTACTGGCTGAGTAGCCACATTGACGGCGTACTGGCTGGATACATAGACGGTATAGCCTATCCTCTTGACACCAAAGTAGAATTCATGAGCGAGCGCGACAAGCGGTGGGACTGCGGTCTGGCAGGCGGTCTCGGTCTGGAGTACCGTTTCGACCGTCACTGGATTATGCAGGCCGAGGCCCGTTGCTATTACAGCACGACGAGCACGGTAAAGGACTATCAGCAGAAGCGCCAGACTCGCTATAACACCACCATCGGCTTGCAGGCCGGCGTGGCCTACTGCTTTTAACCGAGAGTGAGAGAACATGAATTGTAAACAACAAAAAAGAAGAAAACCGACAATGAAAAACAAGATAACAATCCTTGCAGCCGCGCTGCTGCTGATGGCGGTGGCATCGTGCCGCGAAGAGAGTGAAGTCCTTGACAACTACGGATTTAATGACAATTTGGTGTTCCAGGAAGCCGACACGAGCTTTGCCGCTAAGTTCAACATCCTATGGAGTGCCCTCGACCAGAACTATAGTTTGTGGGACTATGAAGCCTCACAGGGCGTAGATTGGGACAAGGTGTATGACACCTACTATCCGCGCTTCAAGGCCCTCGACGGGCAGTACACGGTTCCCGACACTGTCGTGAAAGCGCTGATGAATGAGGCCTTCGGCGTACTGCATGACGGGCACCTCGCACTCCAGATGAAGAATCACAAAACCGGAAAATTCATCACATGTAGCCCCTCCTACCTTCGTAATGCCGACAGACCCGACTTTGAGATAGCCGATGATTTCGAGCCCGACCTGTCATACTACGAGACGAAAAATGCTGGAGAAAACAAAGTGACCGAATCGGATAATGTCAACACCAGCTTCAGCGACCATTTGGATGATGTCAAGAACGCCATCATATTGAAGTCATTAGACTATGATGAGAAATCACTTGACGGGGGACTCACACCCGTGGATAAAGACCGTCTGGATTCACTAAAGATGTTTAAAAAGACCTTGGACTATCTTGCGAAGATTGCCCCCACGTTGGGGACAGGAGGTACTATACAAGCCTTCAACGAACTGATGCTCCGCTATAGCTATCTGAATGTGAAAGGAGCCGAGATATATCCTGCCGATATGGCCAATATGGCGATTAGCATCAAGTATGCACTACTGGGCGGCAATGTGCCCTACATCTATATCGACGGCTTCAGCCTCACTCTCTATTTGCTTGCCACTGAGAAGGAAAAGATGGATGACATACTGGATACATCGCCCGAACTGAAGAAGAAGGCAGATAAGGTGAAGCAGATTTGGCAGAAGTGGTTCGACAAGATCCAGGAACTGAGCGCAGCCGGCACGATGAAGGGTGTCGTCATCGACTTGCGCAGCAATGGCGGTGGCATTGCCGATGACTACCAGTATGTGTTGGGAGCCCTATTGCCCTCAGGAGGCCACAACCTAATGGATATCCGGCAGAAGAGCGGTCCTGGCCGCTACGACTATACGCCTATAATCAGCCAGACGATGAAGACCTATGAGGGCAACCATGTCGTAGTGAAGGAACCCATCGCAGTACTTGCCAACTGCAAGTCGGTCAGCATGGCAGAGCTTACTTCTCTGGGATGCCAGTTGCTCGACAACGGCAAGGTGGTAGGCACCAGGACCTGGGGCGGCCTGTGCGGCCTCATCGACGGACAGGAAGGATATACGCAGACCTACTCCAGCGGACTGGGTGTTCAAAATGAGACGGCGGTATGGGCCTACATTCCCATCCTCTGCGCCTTCCCCTACGGCAAGGTGCTCGACGGCATTGGCATTACCCCCGACATAGAAGTGACCCTCGACAGCGATGCCTGGAAAGAGGGGATCGGCCCTGACAGTCAGCTCGACCGTGCCCTGCAATACATTCGCACGGGCAATTAATAACGGCGCAGGGGAAAACGAGCACAGGGGGACAGTCCCCATGTGCTCACAATTGTTTGACATGAACGAACATTTCGGGCGAAATCTATCCAAAAACAGGTAGATTCCGCCCGATTCAGAGATAAGGCTTTATTCAACACAGTCCCTGTGCATACATCCTCGCTGAAGGTTGACTCTATAGGTTTCCCTCATGTAAAAATTCTCCCGAATCGCTTGCCGGTTCGGGATTTTTTTGTATCTTTGCGCCAAAGTTTCGAGTATTGCGATGAAAGGAAAGTACTTAGACCCGAAAGCCGACCTGACCTTCAAGAAGGTGTTCGGCGAGCATCCAGACCTGGTGATGAGTCTGCTCAACGCCCTGTTGCCCCTCGACGAGGGACAGCAGATAGAGTATGTGGAATACCTGCCTGCGGAGCTGGTGCCGGAGAATCCTGGGAAGAAAAACTCGATTGTCGACGTGCGCTGCCGTGAGAAGGGCGGACGTCACTTTATCGTAGAGATGCAGATGAACTGGAACCACCAGTTCGAGCAGCGTGTGATACTCAATGCATCGAAGGCCGTGGTGAAGCAGTTGGATGTGAATGAGGACTATAAGCTGTTGCAGCCCGTCTACTCGCTGAACCTCATAAACGACGTCGGATTCAATGCCGGCCCCGACGAGTTCTACCACGACTATGCCATCGTGAACGTGGCACATACCGACCGCATCATCGAGGGGCTGCGGTTTGTGTTTGTAGAGCTGCCCAAGTTTAAGCCGCAGACCATCAAGGAGAAGAAGATGGCGGTGCTGTGGCTGCGGTTCCTTACTGAGATCAATAAAGGAACGAGTGAGGCTCCCAAGGAACTGCTGGAGAACCCAGAGACGAGCAAGGCTCTCGGCATACTCGAGAAGTCGGCTTACTCTGAAAGCGAACTTTATGCCTACGATCGATACTGGGATTACGTCAACTACGAGCGCGGTATCGTTGAGGGCGGCTATCATAAGGGCCATGTTGAGGGGCGCGAGGAAGGACGCAAAGAAGGGCGCGAGGAAGGGCGTACTGAGGAACGTTATGCTTCAGCTCGAAAGATGAAGGCTGACGGCATGACCGCAGAGCTGATTGCCAAATACACCGGCCTGACAGCCGAGGAGATTGCAGCCCTATAGCATCCGCTTTTAGCACAGGGGGACAGTCCCCGTGTGCATGTCCCCGTGTGCAAACGATTCACGCTACCCGTCCTATGTCGTGCAGAAACTCGGGGGCAAGGTCGGTGCCATTAGCCCACTCGATAGTGTAGCCAGTGAGGCCATACTGGATGAACTTGTCACGGTCGAGAAGTAGTTCTCCGAAAACCTCGCTCCCCTATTCTTTTCCGTTATATATCAGGTCAAGCCCCTGTTTCCTGTACCAGGGAAACTTGTGGTCGCTCGAAATGAGCGGAAGCCTCATCGTGATGGCCAGCAGGAACCTGGCCATGCCTTATGCGTAGAGTTTTACCTTTGAATCAGAGTCAAACGAGAAACCTGGAGCAAGTTCCATGAGTTTGAGTTACACGCTGCAAATATAGGCATTTTCCGCGAACAAGACAAACTTTCAGAATAAAAATGTGAAAACTTTCCAAAATTCTTCGTAGAAGGGGGGGGCAGTCCCCGTGTGCAAACGATTATCAGAAAGTCGCCATTACTTCTCGTTTGAGAATCGGGGGGAGAGACTGTGATAGGTGTCGTAGCCGCCAGTGTCGGAAGGAAAGATAATGGTGTCGATGAAGTAGAGATGGCCGTCGCCACCTACCAACACATTGCCATCCACGGCATCAAAGATATCGTGCTGCCCATTGGAGTAGTATGCGCCATTGTCTTCTGGAAGGAAGCCTAAGCGCAGAAACTCGTCGTGGATTTCCTGCTTCGTAGCAAGACGGGCATCATCAATATAAGGCTGAACAAGCACGGCACAGATATTACCATCTCTATTCTCTGCAAAGCCTGTCATCTTGTATGCGCAATCAGGAAAATACTGATTGTGTGCCTTAATACGTTCGAAGAAAGGTGTGAGATTATCGTCTGAATATCGGAAATCGTTCAACTTGATGATTTCCGTTCCGTCTTTGGAAAGATAGACTTCGTTCTCGGAACCTCTGTCAAAGAAGTCGCCAAAGAGGCTGCGGTCTTTAATCCAGCAGCCCTGTTCTTCTGCCCACTTACGGAGCCTTACCAGTTGGACAGCCTTGCAAGCCGTTGTTCCCGCAAGAGCCTCAATCTCTTCAAGGACTCCTCGCGCGACTTCGGATGCTGCCTCCAGTATGTCACACTCGCCAACTTCTCGGCATTCACCTTCTTGTGATAATCGTTCAGTCTGATCTCCATTCATCTTCGTTTTTACACGTTTGCGATGCAAAGATACAACAATTGTTTGACATGGACGAACATTTTGGGCAAAATCTATCCAAAAACAGGTAGATTCCGCCCGAAACGATTCACGCTACCCGTCCTATGTCGTGCAGAAACTCGGGGGCAAGGTCGGCGCCATTAGCCCACTCGATGGTGTAGCCAGTGAGGCCGTACTGGATGAACTTGTCACGGTCAAGAAGCTCTCCGAAAGCCTCGCCTGTTAGGTAGGGCTTCAGGTCGCAGAGCTTGCGAGTGCCGTCGCTGAAAGTGAGTAACAGCTCGTAGTCCTTCACATAATCTACATCGGTAACTTTAAGCATATCTGTGTCCTCCTTTTATTTATATTGGTTTGCGGGTACAAAGATACGAAATGTTCTTAAATCTTATCCTCTTTTGCTGTTAAAAGTATCAAATTGTTATAAAAATAATCAGCGGAGACGGTTTCAAAGCACACGGGGACAGATTCCCCGTGTGCATATGATTATCAGAAAGTCAACATTACTTCTCGTTTGAGAATCGGGGGAGAGACTACGGTAAATGTCGTGGCCGCCGGTGTCGGAAGGATAGATAATGGTGTCGATGAAGTAGAATTTGTTTTGTTAAAGCAACAGACAACACCATAACTTGCGTAGTCCGCCCCCATACCTGTTCATTTTCTGAGGGGCGCTTCAAGATTCAGAAGGGATAAGAGAATTCTGTGTAGTGATAAGTTCCTAACCCCATCATTGCCTTGTTCAGACCCCTCTAACTCCCCCTAACTTAGGGGGAGAACTATTAATTTCCCCTCCTAAGTTAGGAGGGGCCAGGGGTGGTCTGAACAACAGCACTTGAATTAGGAACTTATCACCATAAAGAATAAGACAAAAATGTCGAAATGCTTTGGTAAAATGAAATGAATTGCGTACCTTTGCGCATTGAAAGAGCAAAATTTGTAATCAAAGACAAGAAATTATGGGAATTATCGGTTCTATTATTATCGGTTGTTTAGCTGGCTTCTGTGCTGGCAAGTTGATGAAAGGCGGCGGTTTCGGCTTCATCATGAATTTGGTGTTGGGTCTGTTTGGTGGAGCCCTTGGCGGTTGGCTCTTTGACCAACTGGGCATTCAGTGGGGCGGTCTTTTAGGCCAGCTTGGCACGGCCATCATTGGTGCTGTTGCCATTCTCTGGATTGCCTCGTTCTTTAAGAAGTGACAAACCAACCATTCTGATTGCTCTGAGATACCCAACTAATAGCCGATAGCCGTGCCGAAGAAGTTTACACCAAGGTCGAGCGACCGGCGGATGATCTCACGTGTCGGCTCCTCACTAATCGTCCACGAATGCTGTCCGATAGTTGAGTCGCCAAAGCCCATGCAGCCGAGGCAGATGCGCGACACGTTGAGGTCAGATTTTCCAAGTTTTACGTATTCCATTGTTGTATTCCGAAGCAAAAAAATGTCCGCGGCGTTACAGGACGGAGAAATAATTTGAGCGTTAAACAATGCTAAAAATCGAGGCTATATAAGTAACAACTTTGCGAAAAAAGTCGTACCTTTGCAGCGCTTTTCGAAAGAATCGCACGTCAATAGGCAAAGACCAAGTAGTAACACACATCGTTTTCCCCCGTGTTGCTGCCGATAAAAACCAGCCCTCATTTTTTAATTGATTTTTATGAGTTTTAGGAGCGTTATGCTTCTGATGGTCGTAGTTGGCGTGATGCCAGTGAGGGCCCAAGAGAAGCGCGCGATGACAGTCAAGGAACTGTTTGAATTAGTAGAAACGGGCAGCAAGACTCTTCAGGAAACGAAGACAAGCGTAGATTTTGCTCAGAAAGGTGTAGAGGCGGCTCGCGCTCAGCGGCTGCCAGATATTAATGCCTCGTTGTCGGCATCGTATAACGGCAACGTGGTGGTGATGGATCGTGACTTTACAAATGCCCAGGGCTTCTCGTCACCCCACTTTGGCAACTCGTTTGCGCTCGAGGCGCAGCAGGTGGTGTATGCCGGTGGAGCCGTGAATGCAGGCATGCGTGTAGCAGAGTTGCAGCGCGATATGGCTGTATCAGGTCAGAGGGCTACATCGAACGCCCAGCGGTTTATGGCCTTAGGACAGTATCTCGACCTCTTTAAGATTCAGAACCGCATGCAGGTGTACGAGCAGAACATAGCACTTACCCGTAGACTCATTGACGATATACATGCCAAGCAGGAACAGGGCATGGCGCTGAAGAACGACGTGACGCGCTATGAGTTGCAGATGGAGACGCTGCTATTGGGACTCAGACGACTGCAGGACCAACAGGCTATCTTGAACCATCAGCTGTGCAACACATTGGGCATAAACGAGGTGAGTATCGTGCCTGATTCAACGATTGTCAGTCAGGCTTTTGCCAAGGACAATCAAAGGCTACGGGTAGGCGCGTCAGCGGGAATGCAGTACTGGCAGCAGGCTGCCCTCACATCGTCGACACAGATGGAACAGTCGGAACTCTCTACCAAGATGGCAGAGCAACAGCTGAAGTTGGCCAAGAGCGAGCTGCTGCCAAAGGTGGCTGTGGTGGCTGCCGATAACTTCTCAGGTCCCTTTACATACGATATTCCCCCCATCGACAAGAACATTAATTATTGGTACGTGGGCGTAGGCGTGCGCTATAACCTCAGTTCGCTGTTCAAGCAGAACAAGAAGGTGCGCCAGGCTAAGACGGGTGTTCTGCGCAGTCAAGAACAGCAGAAGGTGGTGGCCGAGAGTCTGGACAATCAGATACAGCAGGCCTGGACACTGTGGCAGCAGACTTACGTAGATCTGGACACCCAGAAAAAGAGCGTAGAGCTGGCCCGACAGAACTATGAGGTGGTGAACGAACGCTACCTGAACCAGTTGGCGCTGATTACCGACATGCTGGATGCCTCGAACATCCGGCTGAACGCCGAATTGCAGGAAGTAGACGCCCGCATCAATATCGTCTACGCATATTACAAACTTAAATTTATTTCTGGTACATTATGATCAATCAAAAGAATATAAAGAGAACATATAACGTCGTTATTATCGTAGTTGTTTTGCTGGCATTGGGCTATGTGTGCAGCCGTTTTCTGCACCTTGGCAGCAAGGAGTGGACCGACGATGCACAGGTGCAGCGCCACATTACACCGTTGAATGCCCGTGTGGGTGGATTTATCAAGGAGATTCGTTTTGAGGACTTCCAGCACGTGAAGAAAGGCGATACACTGGTGATTATCGAGGATGCCGAGTATCAGTTGCAACTGGCTCAGGCCGAGGCTAATCTGAAGGGTTCGCGCTCTGGTGCATCAGCTGTTAGCGCAGGCATGAACACCACAGCCAGCAATGTGCGTGTGGCTTCAGCTGGTATCGAGGAGGCACGTGTAAATATGAATAACGCCAAGGCCGACTACGAGCGTTTTGCAGCTCTGTTGGAGAAGGATGCCGTAACCCGTCAGCAGTATGATAATGCCCGTGCACGCTACGAGGCAGCCAAAGCCCGCTATGATCAAGCCGCACAGCAGAAGCAGAGCACAGCCCTCGTGCAGAACGAACAGGCTCAGCGACTCTCGCAGACGCATGCTGGCGCATCAGTAGCCGAGGCTGCCGTGAATCTGGCGCGCCTGAACCTGAGCTATACAGTCATCGTGGCCACCTGCGACGGTGTGATGTCGAAGAAGGATATCCACGAGGGGCAGTTGGTACAGCCCGGACAGCTGTTGGCTCGCATCGTAGACGACAATCAGGTGTGGGTAGTGGCCAACTACCGTGAGACGCAGATGAAGCACATAGCCGTTGGCAACAAGGTAGAGTTCGAGGCCGACGCCATCCCTGACGTGGTGTTCCAGGGTGAGGTGGAGTCGATTGCCGCTGGTACTGGCAGCGCCTTCTCGCACGTGCCTGTGGATAATGCTACTGGCAACTTCGTGAAGGTAGAGCAGCGTGTGCCCGTTCGCATCCGTCTCTCTGCTGACAACAATGCCGATGACGTGAAGAAGTTGCTGGCAGGTCTGAACGTTGAGTGTGAGGTCCGCTATTAAATCGTAAATTGTAAATCGTAAAATCGTAAATTACAATGGCTGGTCCAATACCCATGGGGCCGTTCTCGATGCCGATGTATCGCGAATGGGTACCCAAACAAATCCGTCCGTGGCTCTATGTGCTGATGGCGCTGATATTCCAGCTCTCGGGCTGCATCTATCTGGGTGCCGCCTCGCAGATTACTGGTACCACAGGCCTGATGCACGACGACGTGATGTTCATCGGAATATGCAGCGTAGTAGGCGTAAATATGCCGTTCCCGTTCCTTTTCCGCTATAAGTTCCGCTTTACCAACCGCCAACTGCTGCTGACATCGGCTCTGGTGATTATGGCGTGCAATTTCCTGGCACTCGTTCTCACCTCTCACCTCTCACCTCTCACCTCTTTAAGAATGCCGTTGCTTTGTGTGCTGTCGTTCCTTGCAGGCTTCTTTAAGCTCTGCGGCACCTTCGAGTGCATGTCGAACATTCAGTTGTGGATGGCGCCAGGGCGCGACTTCAAGATATTCTTCCCTCTGCTTTATATCATCGTGGTGGGCGATATCTTCATGCAGTCGTGGTTGGCAGGTGTGGTGACTTATTACTATAACTGGCAGATGATGAACTGGCTCGTCATCGGACTGATGCTCATGGTGGTGCTCATCGTCTTTGCACTCACCAAGAATTTCCGTTTCATGAAGCCTATGCCGCTCATCAGCATCGACTGGTTAGGTTGTTTGCTCTGGAGCCTGTGCATTTTGGAGCTGGTGTGGCTCTTCAACTATGGCGAATACTACAACTGGAGCGACGGTGTGCAGTGGCGTCACGGCGTGGTGATGTTCATCGTCACACTGGTGCTCACCATCGAACGCGCCCGCCATATCCGCCATCCTTATATTGATATGGCCGCCTTCCGTTATAAGACGCTACTGCCCCTGCTGGGACTGTTTGTGATTACCGAGTGGCTCGACTCTACACCCAAGGTGCTGCAGAACACGCTGACGGGTGGCGTGCTGCATTGGGGATGGATGACCACCAACGTGCTGCAACTGGTAGGCTGGATTGGCAATGCCTTAGGCTGTCTGTTCACCATGTTCTGGATGAAGCGCCTGAAGCTGAAGTACACCTCGCTGCTCACCATTGGTGGTATGTGTATGGTGGCCTATCAGGTGATGATGTACTTCTATGTGTCGCCCATGCTCAACTTAGAGCGACTCTACCTGCCCACGCTGCTACGCGCCTTCGGTTTCGCCATCTACTTTACGGCCCTCACCATCTACCTCGAAGAGCTCATGCCCTTCCAGCATTTCTTCATGGGTCTCACCATTGCCGGTATCATCCGCAATGGCCCTGTAAGTGCGCTGATGGGTGGCGTCTATGGTTACAGCATGCGCCATCAGGTAGCCGAGAACCTGTCGCGAGGTATTGGTCTTGACCCTACTCAGGCCCTTCTGGTCAGCATCAAGCAACTCTATGGCATCACCTGTCTGTTGGGCATCGCCTTCCTGCTCGTTCTGTTGCTGTGGAATGTGCAGCCCGTGCGCTCAACCATGAAGAAGATTCCATCATGGCACAAAGTGGCCCGTGGCGTCCGTCTGCGTGAAGAGCTAACCCCCAAGGTAAAGAAGATGAACGACCTGATGACTCTCGTCAAAGCATCCTACGCCGAGTCGAAAAAGACACTGAAGGGATACTACCCTCAGGAGCGCTGGCCAGACTATGGTATCCCCGACAAGCGATAAAATCAGCAAAGAACATATTATAGGGAGCAGCGGTTGCTGCCCCCTTTGTTTACGTCGTGAACTAGATAATAGTGCTAATTATTTGAGAACTCTTCCCAGAAACTCCTTCATCAATCGTGCAATCTCCGTGTGATGGCTTTCGAGGGCAAAGTGTCCACTGGGCACAAAGTGGATCTCGGCATTGGGCTGGTCGCGCTTGAAGGCATTGGCGCCTGCAGGGATAAACGAGGGGTCGTTCTCGCCCCATACAGCCAACAAGGGTGGCTGATTGTCACGCAAGTACTGCTGAAACTGCGGATAGAGGGCCACGTTGGAGCGATAGTCGAGAATCAGGTCGTTCTGCATCTCTGCACGGCCCGGCAGGTTCACGTAATAGAAATCGAGCGAGTATCCGTCGGGACCTACGCTGCCCTCGGGAGTGCCAAAGGTGTATTGTCCGATAATCGTTTTCAGAGCGAATGCCGAAGAGAACTGCTGGCGAAGCTCTGGCGTGGGATTTGCCCAGTACGCCTTGCGAGCCTCCCATTTCTTGCCCAGTCCTTCCTCATACATATTGCCGTTCTGCGAGACGATGGCCGTAATGCGCTCAGGATGCCACATGGCCAGACGGTAGCCGACAGGTGCCCCGTAGTCGAACACATACATGGCGAATTTCGTCAGGCCTATCTGCTCGGTGAACTTATCGACAATCTTGGCAAGATGGTCGAAAGAGTACTCAAACTCTTCACGATTTGGTGACTCTGTCTGTCCGAACGAAGGGAAATCAGGAGCAATCAGATGATACTCGTCAGCCAACTCCGGCATCAGTTCGCGGAACATGTGGCTGCTGCTGGGGAAACCATGTAACAGAAGATTTCCAAGGGCTTACGTTTATCCCTGCAACTTGAACATTCCCGTGCGGATGCTGGGGATGACACCGCCGTCGATGAGCAGGTCGGTGCCGTTGATGAAGGTGGCGTGCTCGCCCAGGAGGAACGAGGCGGCATCGGCAATCTCGTCGCTGGTGGCCACCCGGCGAGCGGCCGATGCATCGATCATGGCCTGATAGCCGTCGCCGTTGGCATTGAACTCGTCGTAGGCCAGGGGCGTGACGATGATGCCTGGCGAGATGGTATTTATACGGGCACGACGTTCGCGCCACGTGGTGGCTGCGGCACGCTGAGCCTGCAGGTGGTTCACGCGCTTGGCAATCATATAGGCGAAGCCTGAGTTCTGCATGGCTACGTTCTTCACGATAGGCAGGTCAGCCAATTGCTCTGTGCTGGCGTTCACAATCTGCAGCTCATCGTCGTTAGGGATGGGGTACATGTAGGCAGCCTGACTCGAGATGATGAGTCCTGCGCCACCATCGGCCATCACCCGCCCGAAAGCATCTACAGCATAACCTGTACCTACCATGTCGAGTGCGACGATGTGCTCTGGCGAGGCCTGATTGGGCGATGCGCCGGCCGTGTCGATGAAATACATCACTGGACCGAGCTCAGCCGCACGTTTGGCGAAGGCTTCTACGCTCTCTTTCTCCAATGCATTCACAACTTGTGTTTCCACATCGTAACCGCTGCGACGGAAATCGTCGCTGACGCGCTCCAGTGCCTTCTCGCTGATGTCGCCTAGCAGAATCTTCTTGCCTGCCGCAATGCGTCGCACGATGGCCGTTCCCATACTACCGGCACCAAGCAGTGCCACTACTTGTTTCTTCTCGTTTCTGTCGAAAATCATAGTCTTATCCTCCTATATTTTTAAATATTATTGTTTCGACTGCAAAGGTACAAAGAAAAAGCGGAAGCACTGTTACCAATACTTCCGCTAAACTTTCACAAATGGAAGAAATCACACGATTCTATGACATAGGCCGAGCATAGGCGTAGCTATATCGTTCGGATATGGTAGGGATATGGTAGGAATAGCCCAAGGTTCGAAGATGGCTCGTAGATGGTTCGACGTTGCAAGGGAGATGAGAGGGAGATGGAAGGGACAAAAGAGGGAGGGCGGTGCCGTCCGCCGTGGCTTTCGGGGCCGCCCTCCCGTTAGTCGTTTACCTCATAATGAATCAGGGAACCGTCCCCTGATCCATCGACCAGTCGCAGGGTGTCGGCGCTGGTCACTGTCTCGGTGCTATCCGCCTGCTGTTCCGCCTCTGACTTCTGTGCCGACTGGTGGCACGATGTCAGCGCGAGGACTGCGGTGAGCAGTGCGGTGATAATAGATTTTTTGTTCATGGCACAAAGACCACTTCTGTTGTCAAAGTCCTCGTTCCGCCCTGCCGCAACTCTGGCGTATTGATGCGGATGTCACAGTCCACGACACAGAAGGCTCCAGTTTCAGAGCGAATCACATTCTCGTCGTGCATGTCGCTCAAATAAATATCGGGCGTGGCATACGTCCAGTTACGAGGGTTCTTCAGATCAAATCCCATGCGCTGCATGTATTCGGCTATTTCCTCGTCAGACACATGCGAGCCCCCGATGAAAGGCTGTTCGCAAATAATCTTGAACTCACCCTTCTGATTCCGTCCGAAGCCCAAAACCGTCAGTTGTGTTTCAGGGAAGTAAGCATTGTGAAGTGCTATCCTGTCCAAGGCCAGAATCGGCAGGATGAAATAATCGAGGCCGATACTCTTCACCAGTGTTGAACCGTGGTCATATACCATCGCCTCGCCACCTTCGGCAATCTCCTCGCCGAAAGAACTGTGCAGCGAGTCGTCCACGCACTCCGTCCAACACCCTACCGCCTTGGCCCATTGCTCTATGGCTGCTTCCTGCTTCGCTCCGCGTTGGCGCTCTCTTTTGAACTCGCTGAGAGTCTCCGCAACATCTGAATCTGGGCAATCTTCTGCTCCCGCGAGTAGGGATGCAATGACATTTGCTTCACCGCCCGCTGCGCAGCCATGCTGTTCTCGCGGTGAAAATCGTTGATATACAAGCCTTCCGCTGATAAACTGTTCTGCATAACTATCCAGTTTTAGCAGACCTTCAGGCGTGAAGCCCTCGGCAATAATGGCACGGACTGAAGCCCAAAAATCTGCATTGTTCATCATTTTGTTTGTCTTTTGATTATAAACTCGACTGCAAATATACAACAATTTTCTGAGATATTGTTCGCTTTGCCTCTACCTTTTATACATTATTAGGTGAAATGACCCGTTTTTGCCCCATTGTAGCCATCACTTTCCCCCAGAAATCCCGGACAAGCCCCTCTCTTATCACCGATATATCTCTGTGGGGAACTTGATGCCGCTTATGATGAAGATATGGCAGTCACGACGGAGGGGCTTGCCGTCAGTTCCTTGTCCTTCACGACCAGTCGCAGCGTGTCAGCGTTGGTCACGGTTTCGAAGCTGTCCGCCTGCTGTTCCGCTTCTGCCTTCTGTGCCGACTGGTGGCACGATGTCAGCGCGAGGACTGCGGCGAGCAGTGCGGTGATGATAGTTTTCTTGTTCATTGTTCGTAATATCTATTCAGCATCGGCCTCCTTAATCTTTGCCAGAAGTTCAGCACGCTTGTCCTCGCTCGTGCCGTGGACGGCGTGGCGGACGATGCCCTGCTTATCGACCACGACGGTGAAGGGGAAGCCCTCGGTACCAATCCACGACATCATGTCCTTGGCCTCGACGAGGTGCGTCCATGTGAAGTGGTGCTTGTCGGTTATCCTCTTGGCTAATTCGGCATCGTGGTAGGTGGCCGAGAAGAACATCACGTCGGGCAACTGCTCCTTCCACGTGGAGAGTTCGGGCATTTCGGCACGGCAGGGGCCGCAGCCGGAGTACCACAGGTTGAGCACCATCACACGGTCTCGGATGCTGTCGTTCGTCCATGTGCGCCCGTCAATATCCTTCTCGCTGAACTGAGGGAACGGCTCACCGGCTTTGGGCGAGTAGAATGTGCCGTCGGCCTTCACCTTCGCCTGTGTCAGCTCCTGCATCGTTGACATCATGTTGACACCATTCAGAAACTGGTCGGCGTTGTGAACCTGCTCACGCGGGATGGCCTGACGGATGACCGACTTGGGCAAATCGACATTCAGCCCGATGGCGACCAGGCTATTTCCTTCCTTGTCCTTCAACCGTGTAACGCTTGACACAGCATCAGGAAGTTTCGGCATTTCACGGAAAAAATAGCCGTTGATTAAATGTGCCAGAGGGAAAATCCGATGAGGGCAAGGCCAATCCAGAAGTGGAAGGTGCCCACCCACGAGTTCGGCCCGTCGATTACTATAATGAGCACCAAACCAGTGATGAAAAGGAGAAGAAACACCATTGAAAGTAACAGCGTAACGAGGCTTTTCCTGCCAACACCATGAGTAAAGAATGACTTGTACCATCTCCAATGCTGATAGATATGAAGAATGGCGAGGATAGCCATCAGTACACCCGAAACGGTGTGTGCCGTAGCCCACTGCTCCCACACCTCATGGGGCGTGTCGAATCCTGCAAAATAGAATCCGACACCCGTTATTGCTGTCGCTATGAATGCAGGTATCAGCAACAGGCCGGTTATGCGCTGACTGCGGTGATTGCTCCGTGCTGACATACCTTGATACACTTTTTGCAGCCGATGCAGCCGGCAGGTTTCTTCACATATATGTGCTTGTGGACACCAAGTCTGAGCACATTGATTTTCCCAAATACCTGCTTGGGGCAAGCCTCGTAACACTCCCAGCAGGCCTGGCACTTGTGGGAATCCACGTCTATATGGTCTGTTTGGAATTGTTTCATTCTAGCTTAATCTAAAATCCGATTTATCTGTTTATGATAATGAGCGGAAAGAGGCGAATGTGTGTCGGTCTGTCCGCTCATGTTGTCTTTATTTATTTGAGTATTGTCGCTGCCCATTCGGGAATGTCATCGGTATATTGCTTGAACAGCTGACCGTCGGTTAGTCGGAAGAGCAGACGAGCATCGGCATCGTCAATAGAGTTGTCGTAAACGTAAACGCGGTCGGCAAGAGCGGTGCAACGCTTACAGTTGACTATCGACTTCTGGTAGCGAGAAATGATTTTGGGGATAGGAACATCATGACCACCCTTCATCACACGCTTGGCAATGCGCGAAGAGTTGATGGAAGGATGATTCGTGGAAACGAAGAACAGGCGAATGAAATAACCTACTTCACGGGCACGGCGGATGAAATCGACCTTTCCTTTGGAAGACAGTACGGTCTCGAAAATCAAACTCTGTTTGTTATGCAGACACGTTTCTCTTTCCCTCTCGCAGTATTGGGCGGCTTGCATAACGGCCTCTGGTGAGTTCCAGTCGCCAAAACGGTCTTGAGCCACCTGATCGGGATTGATATATACAGCTCCCTCCAGCCATTCGTGTTTGAGAATCTTTGAAGTAATGGTAGTCTTGCCAGAACCATTAGGTCCGGCAATGACAATAAGGACGGGACGATGCTCTGTAGTACCCATATCAGTAAGCGGCAGCAGCCTGTTTGATTTCCTCAAAAAAACGTGTCGTGGCTTCACGGTTTGTGCGCGAAGCCTCTTCTGCAGCCTCATGCATCAACTGGGCGAGCACCTCGTCGGTAGGCTCCTCCATGCTTGTCAGTCTGTAAGTGTCGATACTCATAAGCGTGTCGTTTTGTTCGTTATTACGGTACAAATTTATGAGATATTTCCCAATTATCGGCTTACAATGAGCTTAAAAATGCTTAAATTGCACGATTTTTGAGCCGATTCAAACTAAACGGCTCCCTTATTTCGGTACTCCGATGGCGATTTCCCCAATAATTTCTTCACATATCGCGAGAAATGCGAGGCCGTTTCGAAGTTCATCAGGTCGGCAACCTCTGTCAGCGTCTTCGACTGGTCGTTGAGCAACGAGACGAGTTCAAAGGTGGCATAGTATGTGATCCACTCTGAGGCAGGAAGACCGGAAACAGACCTGCTCACTTGCGAGAGATACTTTGACGTGATGCACAGCTGATCGGCATAATAGGCCACGTCGCGCTGCTGGCGGCAATCTTTCTGCACCAACGAGAGGAAGCGCAGGAAGATACGGGCAGCATTATCATTTGTCTCCATCTGCGATATCTCGGCGGAGTACACCGTCCAAAGGTCGTAGAGGAATATCTGCATCACACGCCCGATAACCTCTTCTTTAAAGGGTGTGTCGGGCTGTGCCAATCGCTGACGGAACAGCGAAAAGTCTTCGTTCATCAGCCGTAGCGACTCCTCGTGCAGATGGAACGACGGATTGATGCGGATGAAAATAAACCCCTTCGAGGCCCACACCATTTCTGGATTAAAGCGCGACAGGAATTCACCAGATGCTATCAGGAAGTCCGCCTCGAAATCGTCCGAACAAACCACCTCCTGAATCGGGTTCGACATCTGCCAGATGACCAGGTCATCCTTCTGCGACATAAACATCTGCTTCCCGTCTGAGAACCGCATCTCGCCGCCACGCACCAATATATGTACGTGGTAATCGCCCGTAAACTCCGACGGCATCCGTCCGTCCCGTTTCGTGTTCAGTAGATTACAGTCCGTCATTTTGCCCATACGAATAGTATATTACGTAGTTCTCCGTCGCCGATGATCACACCAGGCAGGATGGTTGTTACCAATGCGAATCTCTGCCAGGTCGAGCAACGTGCAGTACGGCCTCTATGCCCTTCAGTCGCAAAGATACGAAAATGTGATGATATCGGGGTTTGCTGAAATCGACTTTAACTTTGATTAACTTAGTATAATTTGGCAATTCGGTTTCATTTGGTTACTTTTGTGCCAAAATCAGAAATTATGGCAGATATCAAAGCAGAGTATTTGGCTTGTCCAATCAGAAATGTAATCAGTCGTTTTGTAATGAAGTGGTAACAGATTGATAGTGTATGGTGGAGAAAGATATTTATTCTGCAGCCGGACTGATGGCGTATATTCAGGAGGTTGGTTTTCTGTCGCTTCTGAGTTGTGGCGTGTACGGATTCTCTGCCGAGGAGGTGGTGTCAGACGATTGCCGTTACGTAGTATTTCCTGATGGCGGCTGGGACTGGCCGTTGTGGAAATGGAAAGGGACTGTAGTGACGGAGGGCAACTGCGTCTATGGCAAGTTCTTCGACAAGAAGGCTGGCTTTATAAGTCGCGAGTGGTGGCCCGACTTCTATAACTACCGTCGCAGCAAGCATCCGATGCCTGCAGAAGGTTCCATAGAAGAGGCTATCCTGCTGACGTTGCAGCAACAGGGGAGCCTGATTACACGTGAGCTCCGAACTGCCTGCGGCTTCGACGGTCCTAAGATGCGCAGCAAGTTCGACGGCTATGTCACCCGTCTGCAGATGGGCTGCTATATCGTCACTGAAGATTTCGTCTATCCGACAGATAAGAAAGGCAGGGAATACGGTTGGGGATGGTCGCTACTCACCACTCCGGAAATGCTCTTCGGGCGTGTGGCCTGCATGACAGACAACACTCCCGAAGAGTCATATCGTCGGCTGACAGAACACTTCCGAAAGATTCTGCCCAGTGCCACTGATAAGCAAATACAGAAGCTGATAGGTTAAATACCTATTTCTGTTTTTACTGTATATACTTTACCTTCAATGCGTCGCGGGGCTTGGCTTCGGTCTGCTCGTCGGGATAGCCGATATTATTTTGTCCGTTTGAAAACAAATGTTGCCGGTATATGGTCACAAGTATAGACACCAAAGTAATGAAGTTTCAGCTTGTTTCCTTCAATTGCATAACCGAATGGAACTTCACCGATAATCATGACAGGCAGAGAAGTGCCATATTTCTCCTGGTCTGCAGGAATGGAATAATCAAGAGTCTCTATTTTTCCATCTTCACAGTTGAAGACTATCTTCCCATTTCCTTTGAGTTCAATAATAACTGTGCCTGAAGAATACCTATTTGAATAACCGTCCTTACACATCCCTGCAGGGCCGTTTAGGACTTCCGTCAAGTCCCATTTCCCTGTGAGTCCTGTTTCAAAGAACTCATCGTCATCGTTATTTGAACAAGCCGCTAAAAGGCACATAGTACATATCACTAATAGGGATCTTCTGAGTTTCATGTCTTTTCTTCGATAAATCTTTCTACCATATAAACACAGAAATGCAGAAATCTTGCATGAATATCGAAATATTTAACGATTATTATACAATTCTTTATCGAGACCTTCAACAATTTTGTTCTCAACTACGCCGACGTGAAGAAGTTCGATGAGATTATACAGAACAGGCCGATGGTTGAAAAAGAGCGTCAGAAACAACACATGCTGGTCGCATCAGACAGGAAAAAATCAAATAAAGGGTGACAGGGTGACAAAACCGCCTGCCACAAAGGGTTTGCGCCCTTTTCAGAGGGTGCAGATGCCCTGTACATCGGCGTTTTGTCACCCTGTCACCCTTCTTCACGAAAAATCCTATACAGGCGCTATCTGCAGAATCAGTTGGCGGTAGTATTGGGTACTATCGATGAACTCTTTGAAAATCTTATCGTCAAGACACTTTTCTGTTGTAATACCTTATCAGGCATGCTACACCAGTGAATGTTATTGCGAACTCCAGAGCTACAATCAGGATATAATTCATATTCCAATAAGTTTATAGTTATTACTTTAGCTGCAAAATTAGTGTTTTTTCTGAAAGCAAATTGCGCCGCACCCTCACACCGAAGTCTTTCCGTGGCAAGGCCGTCATCATCATTCAGCCTCAGGATGAAACAGGAGAAGTCACCATCAAGGTCACTTCCCCCCATCTCAAGTCCGCAGAATACAAACTGCGTATTACAAAGTGACAGCTCTTCACTGAAAGGAAAGGGAACCGTATTTTACGATTCCCTGAGTACGAATAATTAAATAAAACTAACACTATAAATATTTTCGTATTATTTTTGTACCTTTGCACCCAAATTAGTAGGACTTATCATAGAGAATGAAAACGAAACATATTATGTACCGCCCCACAGGGGTATGCTCGCAGGCCATCGACGTGACGGCTGACGAGAACGACGTGATACAACAGGTGTTCTTTCTTGGAGGTTGCAACGGGAACCTGCAAGGAATTGGTGCACTGGCGAGGGGACAGAAGATTGACGATGTCATCGGCAAGCTGCAAGGCATCCGCTGTGGCATGAAGCACACTTCCTGTCCTGACCAGCTGTGCGAAGCACTGAAGGAACTGAAGCACGCTCCATTAAACGAATAATCGATTGGGCATATCAGAAACACAGGCAGGTAGAGGAATCCGTGTATTCCTCTACCTGCCTATGTAATCAAGTCATACGTCAGCTCACTCCACCGCCTCCCAGCGGAAGACAGAGCCGTTGCGGCGGGCGGGGTCGGGGCCGGCGAAGTCCATGGAGTAAGGACTGCCGGTGGTAGGACTCTTGCCGATGTAACGGTGGTTCCTCAGCGAGAGGAGCATGAAGTCGTGGTCGAGATAGTCCTGCCAGAGGAACTCCTCGGCATCGCTGGCTTCGGCTGTAAAGCGGACATCGCCGGGCAGGCCGTCGCCATAGACCTTGACGTAACGGCCGTCGGCACAGCGCAGGGCTACACGTCCCTGACCGCGGTCGATGACGAGGAACTGCGTCAGCTGACTCTTGTCGTCGGCACGGGTATCATAGAGCACACCGTGGGTTGTGGCGATAGCAGGACGGCCCGTGGCCTTGTTGACGATGCGGATGGTCTTGCCGTAAGGTATGTTCTTTGAGCGGTCGGCACAGGGTTCCTCGACGGTGAAGTTGTCGAACTCGGCATAGCCGCCACGACGTCCCTTGACATTGAAGGCAAAGAGGGCGTGACGCGAACCCTGGAAGGTGGTCAGCTGGTAAGAGAGCGGCATCATGCGACCGATGGTCTGGAACGTCGTGCCATCGGTAGAATAGGCGTACTGCGCCTGGTCGTTGTCGTAGTCGCCGATGCTGCGGAGCCATATTTTATTAGAGGTAAGAGGTGAGAGGTGAGAGGTGAGAGGTGAGAGGTGAGAGGTGAGAGGTATGTCGATGGTGTCGTTCGTCAACTGTTCAAAGCAGCGCAGGGTGAGCGTTTTGCCATTCTTCACAATGCCTACCCACGAACAGGGGATGTTGATATTGCCCAAGCCACAGACATCGCCGTCCTTCATGCCCTTGACATACAGCTCGACGGTAGTGACCGACTTGGGGCCGATGACGCGCTGTGTCAACGTGTTACGCGCCCACATCAGCTGGTCGGCAGGCATGGTCTGCAGGCGCAGGCGGCCACCACGGAGGCTCCACATCTTGTCGTCGGGATTATGGTTCCACTGCCAGATGGGCTTGAGGGCTGTTTTCGAGGTGCGAGAATAGCTCTTGTAGTTGAAGTCGTCGGAGCGGTCGTAGGGGGCTTGCATGGGCTCACCTCTCACCTCTTGCCCCTCACCTCTCACCACTATTCCTGGCTTATACCACGTGCGGGGCGCACGGCCGAGGTTGCCCTTGAGGCCTACCATGGGCCAGCCGTCCTCCCACGTCATCGGCATGAGGCAGACGGTGCGGCCTATGGAGTGGAAGTCCTGCATGAAGAGTGCCCACCACGAGCCGTCCGTGGCCTGGACGATGCCACCCTGATGGGCGTTGCTGCAGGCGGTGGCATCCTTGTCGACAGGGCCGAGGGCGAACTTCGTGCCGTCGGGGACGATGCGCCCGCGCCACTGGGTAATCGGAGCAGCATGGTAGCCGTAGGTCTCGTCGGCGGTGATGACACGTGTCTCGTAGGGGCCCCAGATGCTCTTCGAGCGTGAGCAGAGGGTACGTCCGTTGGGCTTGTAGTCGGTTGATATAAGGTAGTACATGCCATCAATCTTGTACATGTGGTGGCCCTCGCCGACGCCGTTGCCCTCGGGAATGATGGTGCGCTCGGTACCCTCAACGGGACCGCTCATGTCGGGCTTCAGCTCGGTACACTTCACCTCGCCGTAGTTGTGGATGGCATAGATCTTACCGTCGTCGTCGAACAGCACGCCAAGGTCGTAGATGCGCCCCTGCATGTTATGATGCGTCCACGGTCCGCGAATATCCTTGGCCGTGTAGCACTGCAGACCTTTGCCGTTGACATTGGAGAAGACGTAGAACTGGCCGTTGGCATAGCGTATGCAGGGTGCCCAGATGCCCTCGCCGTAGACCTCGCCGCGGTTCTTCCCCTGGGGTCCGCTGAGCGAGAAGGCGGGGTCCGGGAAGTCGAAGCGGTCGAAGCAGTAAGAAATGTTCTCCCAGTTCACCAGGTCCTTGGAATGGAGGATGACCAGTCCCGGCACGGCATGCATGGTGGTGCCCGCCAGGTAATAGTCGTCGCCCACGCGGAGGATGTCGGGGTCGGAAAACTCGTCGTAGAACAGGGGGTTGGTAAACGTGCCGTTGCCGTTGTCGGCCGTCCATGACTTTGGCTGTGCCTGGATGCCCAGCACGCCAACCGTCATCAGCAGCAATAGAGTTAGTTTGCGTTTCATCTTTTCAGTATTTGTTTTTTGTCTTTATTGTCCGATGGCATGCCTGTACTTCAGGCAAGCGGTCTCGTAATCAATACAGGCATCGGTATGCTTGTCGCACGACTGCTGGTAGAGCAGCTGCGCCTCAAGCAGGTTGCTCATGGTGGCCGTACCGGCGCGGTAGTAGTTGCGGTGCAGACGCAGGTTCTCCTGTGCCTGTTCGATGCTACGCTGGGCGATGCCCACCTGCTGGTAAGCCTCCTGCATGTCGTTCCACGATTTCTGTATGCGGATTTTCAGGAGCTCGGCATTGTCGGTGAGCTGTTCCTCAGCCTTCTGCTGCTCCAGCTGCTTGCGCTTGATAGCGTGTGAGCCGCCCCACCAGTCGGAGAGGGGCACGCTGACGGTGGCGAAGAGCATGCCAAAGGCATGGTCGCGGTCGAGCAGGTTATGGTAGTTGTAGCCGGCACCCACGGCCACAGACGGGAGCTGCTTGCCTATAGTCAGGCGTTTCTGCAGTCTGGCGGCCTCCACCTGCTTCTGCAGGAGCTGGTATTCAGCAAGGCCGGGAAGGGCCGTGTCGGGTGACGAGGCGCTGACATCCTGCCCCTGAAGGGGGGAGAAAGGCTTGCTCTGAACGGTGAAAGCGGTATCGGCGAGGCCACAGAACTGGGCCAGCAGCAGCCTGACGATGGCGATGCCATTCTGCAGCTTCAGCCGCTGACTGGCAACATCGTTCTGGCGCAGTTGCACCTGGAGCAGGTCGTTGCGCAGGGCAACGCCGGCACGGACGGCCACGTCGACATCTTTGTGGATATCAGCCAGCAGGGTGTCAACGGCAGCGATGGTCTTCATCTTTTCCTGCAACGAGACGATTTGCCAATAATAGGTCTCGGTAGTGGCTTCCACCTCCTGCTCCGACAGGCGCAGCTGCAGGCGGCTCACATCCTCGCCGACCTTGGCAAGTTTGTTGCCGTTGACAATCTGTCCTCCGGCAAAAACGGGCTGCATGGCCGTCAGACTGCCGATGGTGCCATTCTTCATCATTGAGATGCTGATGGGGTTGGCAAGGGCGGCAAGGGCCTCAGCAGGGAAGGTCGTGGCAAGCGTGGATGCCAGTTCGGCGGGAATCATCTCTGAAGGATTGACCGTGGTCTGTGCCATTCCCTTGTTGGCATTGAACCAAAGCCCCGTGCCGCTGACGTTGGGAAAGAACTTGGTGAAAGCCTCCTTGCGCTGTTGGCGGGCTGCCTCAATGTCGTGACGTGCCGTGCGGATGGCAATGTTGTTATGCAGGGCGGAGTCCTTGAGCTGCTGGAGAGAGAGACCCTCCCCCTGCCCCTCCCTGTGAGGGAGGGGAGCAGACGCCTGGCTAAACGCAGAAACGGTGCTGATGCACATCACGATTATAATTGCTATCTTGTTCATTTATTTATCTGTTTTACATCCAAAAAAAATCTAACTACTCCCCTCCCTCACAGGGAGGGGCCGGGGGTGGGTCTTCATTTCGCACTCACTTTCCAATAGATAACCGGCAGCATGGTGACGACAAGGATGAGCGAGCCGATGCCACCGGCAAAGATGGTGACGCCCACAGGCATCCAGAACGAGCTCTGAGCGATAATCATCGGCACCACACCCACGGCTGTCGTCGCTGTGGTGAGGAAGATGGGCACCATGCGGCGCTTGCCGGCATCGTAGGCGGCCTGCTTGACGGGAACACCGGCTTTTATGAGGTCGTTGGCATGCTCGAAAATCAGAATCTCGTTACGCATAATCATTCCCATGAGGGTGATGAGTCCGAAGATAGAGGTCAGACCCAGCGCACGGTCCATGAGTCCCAAGCCTATGAGTGCTCCGGGAATCATCAGACCCAGGGCTGCCATGCAGACGAGGGTGATGCCGTACTTCTTGAAATTGAACAGCAGGAAGAAGAACACGATGAGCATGGCGATGGCTATGCCGCCGAAAATCTGGGGCAGAGCCTCGTCGCCGTATTCTATCTCGCCGCCCACCTCGCAGCGGACACCCTGAGGCAACAGGATTTCTTCTTGCATGATCTTGGCAATGCGCTGTTCTACAGGACTGGTAAACACCCCTTGTGCAAACTGCGCGGTGACGGTGATGCAACGCTCGCCGGCTCGGTGCATGATGCGGCTCTCCGTCCACTTCGGACTGACACGGGCTACCTGGCGCAAGGGCACGGTGGTGTTGGTGGCGTTGACACCGCCCGACAGGATGCTGACGGGGGTGGCGATGCCCAGGTTCTGGATGTCGCTATAGGTCATGTCGGCATTGTCCTTCACAACGATGGGCAGTTCGTCGTATCCCTCCCACAACTGTCCCACACGCAGGTCGCTCGACGTGGCACTCAGGGCCAGGGCGGCGGTGGTGCGTGTAATGCCCAACTGTGCTGAGGCCACGGGGTCGAGCTCTACATTAATAATAGGATAAGGCTGCAGGAAGTCGGTATGCACCCATTCCAGCTCAGGCATCTGGCGCATACGTTCCATCAGGCGCTCGGCCACCACATGCAGCGAGTCGAGGTCGTCGCCATAGAAGCGGTACTCCAGTTCGGGCACCGACAGATAGTCGAGCCGCTTGAACTTGACATAAGCCTGGGGGAAGGCCTCGCTCAGACGTGGCTGATAGTCGGCAAGAAGGTCGAGTGTGGCTTTGTCTGACGTGGTGTTGACAATAAACTGTGCATAGTTACGGCCCGCCATCTGCGGGGCGTAGGCATCCATGAAACGGGGCGACGAACAGCCTATGAAGCTGGTGATGCCCGTGATGCGCTCGTCGGGACGTAGTGCGCGATAGACGCTGTCGGCCACGGCCTCGGTCTCCTTCAGTCCCTTGCCGTCGGGCAGGAATATCTCAACGGCAAACTGGTCGCGGTCGGCAAAGGGGAAGAGTCGTATCTTCAGCGTGGGCACGATGAGCAGCGAGAGCAGGATAAGACCTAAGCCGATGAGCATGGTGAGCCACGGGTGACGGAAGGTCTTGTCGAGCGTCACGTCGTAGACCCGCTGCACCCACTTGGTGATGGCATTACCGTCGGTGCTCACCTTATCGGGCTTGATGATACGTGTCTCCAGGAACGGGATGACGGTGACTGCCAGCAGGAGCGACACCATGAGGTTGATGGTGATGGTCCATGGGAAGTCCTGCAGGGCGTCGAGGAACATGCCCTTCATGGTAATCAGGAACGGATAGAAGATGGCGCAGATGCAGACGGTGGCCAGCATCATGGGCATGAAATACTGTCGGCCGCTCTCTATGGCAGCCTCCTTGGGAGGCATCCCCTTGCCAAGGTATTCCAGGTAGCCGTCGATGACCACGATGGCGTTGTCGACAATCATTCCCAGCACCACGATGAGGGCTGCCAGCGTCACGATGTTCAGTTCGATGCCAGCCATATACATGATGGCCACCGAGACAAAGGTGCTCAGCGGGATGGTGATAGCAGCCACGATGGCCGAGCGCAGCGGGAAGAGCACCATCATGACAAGGATAATGATGGCCATGGATATGAGCAGGTCGCGCAGGAAGGAGCTGACACTCATGGCCACCACCTTAGGCTTGTCGGCAATACGGGTGATGGTGACATCGTCGGGCAGCTCCTCGGCACGGAAGGCGTCGAGCACCTGGTCTACCTCCTTACCATACTGCACCACATTGTTGCCGGGCGTCATCTCCATGGAGAGCAGCACACAAGGATGGCCGTCCTGCTCAATGCGGCTGCTGTTGCTGTCGTACTCTTGCACCACACGAGCCACATCGCGGACGCGGGCCACCTTACCGGTGGCGGGGTCAGAGAAGATAATCTGGTTGGCAATCTCGTCGACGCTGTTCTCGGTAGCCTCCACATGGATGGGCACCTGCTGGTCTTCGTCGCTGATGCTGCCGCTCATGGTGGTGACACCCTGAGCCTGCAACCGCGAAAAAAGCATCTGCTGACCTATGCCGTAGGCCTGCAGGCGCTGACGGTCTACATAGAGCGATATCTGCTCTTTCTGCTCGCCAAACATCTTGACGTTGGCAACAGACGGGATGTGCCGCAAGCGGTCGGAGAGCCTGTCGCTGTAGTCTTTCAACTCGCGGTAGCTGCGCTGTCCGCTCTCGATGGCGATGAGCAGGGCCGAGGTGTTGCCGAAGTCATCGTTTACCAAAATGGCCAGCACGCCTGACGGCAGCTGCGACTTGAAACTGTTCAGGCCGTGCTTGATCTTCGACCATACCTCGTCCTTGTTGTTCACTTCGTCGTTCAGTTCCACCATGGCAATACACATGTCGTTCTGCGACGTGGTGGTGGTCTTTGCACGCTTCACCTCACCAAAGGTGAAGAGGTAGCGCTCCAAGGGACGAGCCACCTGCTGCTCTATCTCCTCGCTGGTGGCACCAGGATAGACGGCCACCACCACTCCCTGACGGATGGTGGCATGGGGAAACTCGTCTTTCGGCATGACATACATGCCATAGATGCCCATCACAAACAGGATGGCGATGATGAGCAGCGATATGGAGTAGTGCTCCAGCGGCCAGCGGAGCCAAGACATCTTTTTCATTTTCGATTTACGATTTACTATTTTCGATATTTCGATGTTTCGATGTTTCGATATTTCGACTCAATACACGACCTTCGTTCCCTCACTCAGTTTCTGATAGCCCTCGGTCACGATGCGCTGCCCAATGCTCAAGCCATCGGTAATGGCAACGTTGTTGCCCGACGTGGCGCCAATGCTCACCTTGGCACGATGGGCTGTGCCGTCAGCGGCTACAGTCCATACGAACAGCGAGCCGTCGGCAGCCTTCTGAACGGCAGGAATGGGCAGCGACATGACGGTAATGCTCTGTGAACCCTCCTGTATGAACCGCACGCTGGCCACCATGCCAGGCAATAAGCGGCGGTCAGCGTTAGGCACATTGATTCTGACATCGTAGGTATGGGTCAGCGCATCGGCCTCAACACCTTTCTCTATCTTGCTGCCCTTGACGGTAGCACCTACGGCCTCAACGCTGATGGTTGAGGGGGTAGTGGAGCGAAGGGCGCTGATGTCGCCCTCAGGCACGGCCACCTTCACCTTCACACTGCTGACATCGAGGATGGTGACGACAGCCTGCGAGGGCATGGCCGTCTCACCGGCACCTACCAGTTTCTTGCCCACGACACCGCTGACGGGTGCCGTCAGCCAGCAGTCAGCCAGGTTCTTCCTGGCCACCTCCAGCTGCGACTTGGCCTGAGCCACCTTGCTCTGTATCTCCACCCACTGTACCTCGGGCAACGAACCGTTGTCGTGCAGCAGCTGGTAGCGCTGCAGGGCGTCGTTGGCCTGCGTCATCTGGGCCTCGGCACCGCTAAGCAGATTGCGGGCCTGGGTGTCGTCCATCTCCGCCAGCAGCTGTCCACGGCTGACGGCCTGGCCCTCGCTCACCAGCATGCGCCTGATGACACCCATACCCGTGAAACTGACGGCTGTAGCCTCACGTTCCTCTACTATACCTACGTACGTCTGTGAATCGTCAGAAAAGGCTGGCGACACCATCTGTGTCTTCACTCTTGTTGGTGACTTCTGCTCTGCCTTCTTGTTCTCGCTGCAACTGCAGGCAATCAGCATGACCAGCAGTCCTAATAATCCGTTTTTCATATCTCAGTTTTGTTTTGCTTCTCGTGCAAAATTAGTGAATTACTGACACAACAGCAAACTTATTGACGTTTTTGTTGCATTTTTGCTCGTTTTTTTGTACTTTTGCCCCCTGTATGAGTATCAGAGTAATAGCTATTGACGACGAGCCGCTGGCATTGCAGCAGCTTGCAGCATATATTAAAAAGGTGCCGTTCCTGGAGCTGGTGGCACAATGCCAGAGTGCCCTGGAGGCCATCGACGTGCTGAACAGCGAACCCGTGGACGCCATGTTCTGCGACATCAACATGCCCGACCTGAACGGCATGGATTTTGTGAAGTCGCTCAGCGTGCCGCCGCTGATTGTCTTCACCACGGCCTACTCGGAATATGCCATCGAGGGGTTTAAGGTGAACGCCGTGGACTATCTGCTGAAGCCCTTCGGACTGCAGGACTTCATGCGGGCAGCCAACAGGCTGAAGGACAGAATCGCCCTCCAGCCGTCCCCCGCAGGGGAGGCTGCCGCTACGGCGGTTTCCGCACAGGAGGATGGCTCTATCTTCGTCAAGACCGACTACCGCGTGGTCAAGGTGGCTATTCAAGACATACGTTACGTGGAGGGCATGTCGGAATACCTGAAGCTGCACCTTGACAGTCAGCCCAAGCCCATCGTCACCCTGCTGTCGATGAAGATGCTGGAGGAACGGCTGCCGCAGAACTTCATGCGCATACACCGATCCTACATTGTTAACCTGGACAAGATTCAGGAGGTGAACAAGAACCGCGTCATCCTGGACGCCGACACCTACCTGCCCATTGGCGACAGCTACAAGGAGCAGTTCAACCGCTACATCGACACCAAGTTCCTGGGAAAATAGCCCCCGTCAGCGGTAGAGGGTGACGGTGCCGCCGTCGCTCTGGGCATAGCTGCGTATCAGCTGCTGGATGAAGGCGGCGTTCTGGCTGACGCGCTCCTCGTTGCCGTCGTAGCCGTTGATGAGCACCAGCAGATGGGTGGTGCCAAGCGTCATCTTCGTTCGCTCATGGTCGCTGGTAGGCGTGCCTACCCCACCCTGCAGGTCGCGGTAGACGGGCAGTCCGGCAATGTTAAGCAGACCCCGGCCTATACCCTCGTAGGGTTCTCCCTCACGGCCGACGCCCAAGGTCAGCGTGTCGCCCACCATCTTGTCGGCATCAAAGCCGCCGATGCTGTAGCCGTAGGCTATCGAGGCCAGGTTCACCAGGTCTACCAGCGTATCTATCTGATAGAGCTCCTTGCCCTGCAGCATGCGGCGTATGAGCTGCTCTGAGGCAGGCCGATAGCGCGAGGGGTCCTTGCCGCACTTCTTGTAGACGGCACGGGTGGCGGCAATGCCCGGCAACTCTTTCAGACTCTCGGTGGTCAGCTCACGGCGGAAACGCTCTTCCCACCGGTGTATCTCCTCCCACAGTTCGGCGCAGTAAGGGGTATTCACCACCTGAGCCTCAACGGCGGCTCCCACAAACCGTGGGCATACCTGCTCTATTTCGTCGGATACTACAATCTGCATGACTATTTCCTGTTTAACGGTGCTTGTAATATATCGGAAAAACATCTTTGGAACTCACTCTCGAAATTGGGTGTCAGCACTCCCTGCCCCATCGCCCCTTGAACCTCCGCCATCGTCCAGAAACGTCCACCGTCAAGTTCGTCTTCGGAAGGTTGTATCTCACCGTCGTAGATGGTGTAATAGACATATACCAACTCACGCTCGCGCTGACTATCATACACGTATTTATCAACGAACACGGGAGAAAAGTCTGTGATGCCCAGTTCTTCGCGCACCTCGCGGCCTAACGCCTCCTCAGGCGTCTCGCCATAGTCTACATGACCACCTACAGCTGTGTCCCACTTGCCTGGCTGGATATCCTTCCACTCAGGGCGTTTCTGCAGATAGACATCGCCTGCCTGAGACTTGCCGGGCGGGCATCCTTCGGCTGTCCGGAACACATGCAGATGTACCACTGCATGCAACAGTCTTGAACCGTCGTGGCACTCGCCACGCGTAGCCTTACCTATGACCTTTCCCTCTTCGTCTACTAAAGGGAATAATTCTTGCTGATTATCTTTCATCTTTTATGACTTTGAGAGCATGGCGAGGAAGTCGTCCTCGGAGACAATGCGGACACTGAGTTTCTTAGCTTTCTCTAACTTCGACGGCCCCATGTTGTCGCCAGCCAGGATAAACGAGGTCTTGCCGCTGATGCTGCCCACGTTCTTGCCGCCGTTCTGCTCGATGATGAGTTTGTACTCGTCGCGCGAATGGTGCTGGAAGACACCGCTGATGACGATGCTCTGTCCTTCAAGGAGCGAGGAGCTTGGAGCGAGGAGCGAGGGTGCCAAAGCAAACTGCAAGCCAAAAGTCCTGAGGCGTTCCACAATCGCGCGGTTCTGCTCGTTATGGAAGTAGCTGATGATGCTCCGTGCCATCACCTCGCCGATGCCTTCCACCTCCTGCAGTTCTTCGAGTCCGGCCGTCATCAGGGCATCCATCGACTTGAAGTGGCGGGCCAGCAGACGGGCCGACGTCTCGCCGACGAAGCGGATGCCGAGGGCAAAGACGACGCGCTCGAAGGGCACTTCCCTGGACTTCTGTATACCGTTGACAATACGCTGGGCCGACTTCGTGCGCGAGCCGTCGCCATTAATCTGCTGCACCTCGATGTCGTAGAGGTCGGCCACATTCCTGATAAGGCCGCGGCGGTAGTACTCGTCGACGGTCTCAGGGCCCAGGGAGTCGATGTTCATAGCCTTGCGGGCAATGAAATGCTCAATGCGCCCCTTGATCTGCGGCGGACAGCCGCTGTCGTTGGGGCAGTACCAGGCGGCCTCGCCCTCATAACGCACCAGTGGCGTGCCGCACTCCGGACAGCGGCGGATGAACTGCACGGGCTGAGCGATGATGGGGCGCTGGTCTATATCGACGCCTACAATCTTGGGGATAATCTCGCCCCCCTTCTCTACGTAGACGTGGTCGCCGATGTGCAGGTCGAAACTCTTGATGAAGTCCTCGTTGTTCAGCGTAGCACGGCGCACGGTGGTACCGGCCAGCTGCACCGGCGACATGTTGGCAACAGGTGTGACGGCACCTGTACGCCCCACCTGGTAGGTCACCTCCAACAGTTCCGTACAGGCACGCTCGGCCTTGAACTTATAGGCAATGGCCCAGCGGGGCGACTTGGCGGTAAAGCCCAAGGCGCGCTGCTGGCGCAGGGAGTTCACCTTCAGCACAATGCCGTCGGTGGCCACGGGCAGGTTCTTGCGCTCCGTGTCCCAGTAGTTGATGAAGTCTAACACTTCATCAACCGTATGGACCTTCTTCATACCCTCGGAAATCTTGAAACCCCACTGGCGGGCAGCCTCCAGGTTCTCGTAGTGCCCCTCGGCGGGCAGTTCCTCGCCTAACAAATAATAGAGGTAGGCATCGAGCTGGCGTTGAGCCACCACCCGCGAGTCAAGACTCTTCAGCGTGCCGCTGGCAGCATTGCGCGGATTAGCAAACAGCGGTTCCTCGGCGGCCTCACGCTCACGGTTCAGCCGCTCGAACGATGCCCAGGGCATGAGTATCTCGCCACGGATCTCGAATTCACGGGGATAAGAGGAGAGAGGAGAGAGGAGAGAGGAGAGAGATTTGTCTTGCGAATTATAACTCGCAGGTTCAGCAGAAGAGGTATCCTCTCTCCTCTCTCCTCTCTCCTCTCTCCTCTTCAACACCAACGGAATGCTTCGGATGGTCCTTACGTTCTGCGTCACATCGTCGCCATGCACGCCGTCGCCACGGGTGACGGCCTGCGTCAGACGGCCATCGACGTAGGTGAGCGAAATAGAGAGGCCGTCGTACTTCATCTCGCAGCACACCTCAAAGTCTTCGCCTGCCAGCCCCTTCTTCACGGAGTCGTACCAGTCGCGAACGTCCTGCTCGCTGTAGGTGTTGGCCAGCGACAGCATGGGATACTTGTGGGCTACCTGCCGGAACTCGGTCTGCAGGTCGCTGCCCACGCGCTGCGTCGGCGAGTTGGGGTCGGCCATCTCCGGATGGCGTGCCTCCAACTGCTGCAGCTCGTGCATCAGCTGGTCGAAGTCGTAGTCGCTGATGGTGGGCTGGTTCAGTACATAATACCTGTGGTTGTGCTCGTGCAGCTCGCGCCGCAGCTGCTCTATGCGTTGTCTCTCGTCTGTCATTTCTCGGTTTTTGTGTGCAAAGTTAGAAAAAAATTATGAATTATGAACGAAAAATTATGAATTATGAATTATGAATTATGAATTATTTACTACCTTTGCACCATGAAGTTCAAGCCGCTGCGCCATCCGTTCAGAATGTTCCGCATACTGCGCTTCGTGTGGAAGGCACGAAAGCCCAGCACCGTCCACGACATGCCGGCCGTTGTCGACACCTTCTGGCTGAACAGCGGCTATGAGGCGCTGACATTCTTCGGCACCATCCTGACGCACTCGCAACAGGAGGCCGACCACATGAACCGCCGTTTCGACGAGCTGAAGAACCATGAGATGATCCACCTGAAGCAGGCCGTCACCACGGGCGACTCCTGGTGGCGCTTCTACCGCCTCTACCTGAAGTTCTGGCTGCAGGGCTGGCGGGCACGGAAACGCTATCCGAATGCCGGCTACTGGCTGAACCCGTTTGAAATGGAGGCCTACGAGCGCATGCACGACATGGACTACGTGAACCAGTGCCGCGACGGGGCCACCGAATGGCAGCGGTTTGCGCAAATGACGATTGACGAACGCATCAAATACAAGAGGCAGAGACTGAAGGCATGAGAAGAGGACTGATACTGGAAGGCGGCGCCATGCGCGGCCTGTTCACGGCAGGCATCATCGACGTGATGATGGAGCACGACGTGTGGCCTGACGGACTCATCGGCGTGTCGGCAGGAGCTGCCTTCGGCTGTAACATGAAGTCGCGGCAGCCGGGACGGGCCATCCGCTACAACAAGCGCTTTGCCCATGACCCGCGCTACAGCGGCCTGCGTTCGCTGCTGACAACGGGCAACTACTTCAACGCCGAGTTTGGCTATCATATCGTGCCACGGCAATACGACGTGTTCGACGACCGGGCCTTCGAAGACAATCCCATGCGCTTCGTCTGCGTATGTACCGACGTAGAGACGGGGCAACCAGTCTACAAACAGCTGGACCGGTGTACAGAGGACACCTACGACTGGATTCGCGCCTCTGCCTCCATGCCGCTCTGCTCGAAGGTGGTAGAGCTGGAGGGACTGAAGCTGCTCGACGGCGGCGTCAGCGACAGCATACCCTTAGAGTGGGCCGAGCGCCAGGGCTACAGCCGTAACGTGGTCATCCTGACACAGCCGCTGGGATACCGCAAGCAGCGCACCCGCCTGATGCCCCTGATGCGCATCGGCCTGCGGAAATACCCACGCATGGTGGAGGCCATGGACCAGCGCTTCCAGATGTACAACTACGAGCTGGACTACGTGGCCGAGGCCGAGCGGCTGGGACGCTGCCTCGTCATACGGCCCGCACAGAAGATTCCCATAGGCCACATCAGCCACAACCCTGAGCAGATGGAGCGCGTCTACAAGATGGGACGTGCCACCGGTGAAGAATATATTGACCGCATCATAGCGTTCTATGAATAATATGAAAAGACTCGTAATAGCACTCACCACCCTGATGGCTGCCATGACGGCCACAGCACAGACAAGCACCCACGACCAGCAGAAACCTTTCGGATTCTGCACACGGGCCTCACGCACCGCCAGCACCGCATACGACATCACCGGCGGCGGATGCTACGACTATCCCGTCACGGGCGTAAGCACCAGCAAGATAACGACGCTGACAGCAACAGGTAAGGACATGAAGAACGACATCGGCAATGCCATCAAGAAATTCGACGTTATCATCCTGGACGGCTCACAGGGCGACTTCATCGTTTCAAGCACCATCTCGCTGAGCAGCATCAGCGGAAAGACACTGCTGGGCATCAACAACGCCCGGCTGTGTACAACCTGGCATGCCACGCAGGAAATTCTTGATGCGCTCAACGCGGCTGGCGTGCCACAGATGAGCACCAGCAGCGGTACGGGCGGCACGCTGTCAACCGGTACGAAAGTCAGCGAAGAGGCAGAATACAACACGCGCCAAATCATTATCAACATGACGGGCGACACGAAAGAATCGTACCGCAGCTCGGGCATCTTCTCTTTCAAGAACTGCCAGAACCTGATTATACGCAACCTGAAATTCGTAGGACCGGGCTCCATCGACGTGAGCGGCAGCGACCTCATCTCCTTCACCGGCACCAAAAACTGCTGGGTAGACCACTGCGAGTTCACCGACGGCATGGACGGCAACTTCGACATCACACAGAAGTCGGACTTCAACACCGTCAGCTGGTGCTGCTTCAGCTATACCGAACGCTCGTACATGCACCAGAACACCAACCTCATAGGCAGCAGCGACAGCGAGACTACCGGCTATCTGAACACCACCTTTGCCTTCAACCACTGGGGACAGAACTGCAGGGCTCGCATGCCCATGGCACGGGTGGGCAAGATTCACATGCTGAACAACTACTTCACCTGCACCGGAAGCGGCAACTGCATCAATCCTCGCAAGAACTCCGAATTTCTGATTGAAGGCAACTACTTTGCACCAGGGGTCTATAACTTCTACGGACAGACGGATGCCATCAGCGTGACATGGGGCAACAACAACTACGTTGCAGAGCGTGCCAACGGCATGCCGTCATCATTCGGCACAACCGTCACCGTGCCCTATCCCTACACCGTCGCCGCTGCCAGCGACATACCGGCAGAGGTTGGCACTCACACCGGTGCCACGCTGTTCACACAGACTGGAAATGAGACGAAGATAGCAGCTATCCATGCCGATGCCGACGACTGGACCTTCCACAATCTGGCAGGACAGAGTGTCAGCGGCAACGGACGAGGCTTTTTCATCGTCAACCACCGACTAATCATGAAATAATGTTATGAGAATAGACATCATCACCGTACTGCCCGAAATGCTGGAGGGCTTCGTACACGAATCCATACTGGCCCGCGCCGAGAAGAAAGGACTGGCCGAGATACGTCTGCACAACCTGCGTGACTACACCCTCGACAAGTGGCGACGGGTGGACGACTACCCCTACGGCGGCTCGGCAGGCATGGTCATGCAATGCGAACCTATAGACCGCTGCATCACCGCCCTGAAGGCAGAGCGCGACTACGACGAGGTGATCTTCACCTCGCCCGACGGGGAGCGATTTGACCAGCATATAGCCAACGAACTGTCGCTGAAGGGTAACCTTATTATATTAGCTGGCCACTACAAGGGCATCGACCAGCGCATCCGCGACCACCTCATCACCCGCGAGATCTCCATCGGCGACTTCGTGCTGACGGGAGGCGAGCTGGTGGCGGCCATGATTGCCGATGCCGTGGTACGCGTGGTCCCCGGCGTCATCGGCGACGAGCAGTCGGCCCTCTCAGACTGCTTCCAGGACGACCTGCTGGCGGCACCCATCTACACCCGCCCCGCCGACTACAAGGGCTGGAAGGTGCCCGACATCCTGCTCTCAGGCAACGAGGCCAAGATCCGTAACTGGGAACTGGAACAGGCCCTGGAGCGCACCCGCCGCCTGCGTCCCGACCTGCTGAAGGAATGATGCTGCAAAATGAACTAACACCGAACAACGATGATACAAGAAAGATTCTACCCCGTTGGCATACAGAGCTTCGAACGGATACGCAAGGAACAGTTTGTCTATGTTGACAAGACTGCCTATATCTATAAAATGGTATCACGGACGGGATACTATTTCCTGAGCCGTCCGCGCCGCTTCGGCAAGTCGCTGCTGCTGAGCACCATGCAGGCTTACTTCGAGGGCAAGCGCGAACTGTTCGACGGCCTTTACATCGGTGAGCATGAGCAGGAGTGGACCAAGCGCGAGGTGCTGAAGATTGACTTCAGCAACGGCAAGTATTTCACCTTGCAGCACCTGCAGTCGGCCATCAACATGATGCTCGGCGACTTTGAGCAGCGCTATGGCATCACACCTCCCGACGGTGCCACGCCTGGCACCCGCATGACAAAGGTTATCCAGGCTGCCTACGAGCAGTCGGGCACGGAGATTGTCGTGCTTGTGGATGAATACGACGCACCGCTCTTCGACTCGGTGGAGCATCCCGAGGAGCGTCACATCATGCGGCAGACCATCCGCGACATGCTCAGTCCGCTGAAGGGCCAGGGCGCCCTCATCCGGTTTGTGTTCATCACCGGCATCACCAAGTTCTCGCAGATGAGCGTGTTCAGCGAGCTGAACAACCTCCAGAACATCTCCATGCTGCCACAGTATGAGGGCATCTGCGGCATCACCGAGGAGGAGCTGACCACGGCCCTACATATTGACATCGAACTGTTTGCCCAGAACACGGGCACGACCTACGAGGCTGCCCTGAAGGAACTCAAGGACATGTACGACGGCTATCACTTTGCCGAGCGCATGATTGACGTTTACAACCCCTTCAGCTTGTTCTACGCCTTGAGCAGCTGGAAAGTAGACAGCTATTGGTTTGCCTCGGCCACTCCCACCATGATGATTGAGCTGATGCAGCGCCAGCAGATGGACATGGACGAGCTGGAGGGGGTAGAGACCAGCTCCGACGGCTTTGATACGCCTATCGGCGAGACGATTACCGACGTGGTGCCGCTGCTGTTCCAGAGCGGCTACCTGAGCATCAAGGACTACGATGCCGAGACGCAGACCTACACGTTAGGGTTCCCCAACCGCGAAGTACGCACAGGCTTTGCCCGCACACTCTATAAATATTTGTCGGACGACTATGCCATGGGGCGCAACAAACTGCGTCAGGCCTATTTCAGTTTCCGCCGCACCGACGACATTGAACCGTTCCTGCAAGCCCTGCGCCTGTTCTTTGCCGGCTACCCCTACTCGCTCAACAACAACAATGAGCGTCACTACCAGTCGGTGCTCTATACGCTGCTCGTGGCCTACGGGGCCGACGTGGAGGCCGAACGCCAGACGGCCAACGGCCGCATCGACATCGTGCTGCGGATGCCCAATACCATCTACGTGCTGGAACTGAAATACGGCCATTCGCCGGAGGAGGCGATCGGCCAGACAGAGCGCAAGGACTACGCCGCCGCCTTTGCCCTCGACGGCCGCCCCGTGGAGGAGGTGGGCATCAACTTCAGCCGCGACGAGCGCACGGTCACGGAGTGGACCATAACACGCAAACAAAAATGAGTAAGCCTTGCGGCTTACTCATCAGGCAGGAAGAGGGGGTCTTCGGGCATCACCATGACAGGTGTCTGCCCGGCAGCCTTCAGGATTTTCTCGGGTACGTACTTCTTGTCTACCACTAAGCGGAACATATAGTCGCGGAACCAGCGGTCGGTCATTATCAGACAGCCTTTCTGCCCCCAGTCGGCACCCCATGAGTTTTCAACCTTCCACTTCGTGGCACGTCCTTTCTCGTCGAGGTCGACGGCGGTGAGGGTCATGGCATGGGTAGAGCCGCTGTCGAAGGTCGAGATGCGCTGAGCCTTATCCATACCAAACGTCGTACCGAAGAGCGAGGCATAGTCGAAATTCTCCGTATCAGCATAACCACGCTTACGGTCCAGCTGCTTGCCTACATCATAGCTGGAGTAGAGCTTGCGCCCGTCACGGAGCGAGGCAATGGCCATCTGCTCGATATCGTCCATAGGCAGGTTGACGTAGCACCAGTTATGACCGTCGTAGGTATGGCGGTCGTATTCCACCTCATAGGTTTTGTAATAAGGGCGGCGCGGGTCGTTCATGGCCATGATGAACGTGCCGTTGAGGGGCTGGCCCACCACCTCACGGAAGAACGACTGGGGCGTGTACGTCTTGGCTGGCGTCACGGCACGTCCGCTCTTGTTCTTGAAGGCGTAGGTGAACGACTGCGGCGGCTGGCCGATGGTCATCTCAAGCATGCGGTAGACCTGAGCCAGCATACGGACCTTGGCTTTATTGAGCGAGGTCTGGCTCTTGTCCTTGGCCACCATGTCGCGCAGCTGCAGACCATACTCGCGCAGCTTGCTGCAGATAAGCTGGCGGGCCTTGGCCGTATTGTCGCTGGAGAACGACTCGGGCATGACCTCCCGGGGCACTAGACCGTACTTGTCGGCCAGGTCGGCCACACCGCAGAAGGTGCCGCCGTCGCTCAGGGGATAGTGGAAGAAGAACTGCACGCGCTGGTCGTCGATAGGCTTCTTGCCCGTGTCGATGATGCCCTGCAGCATGAGGTTGGCCTTCTCCAGCTGGTCGTAGAAGAAGAGGTAGGCCTGCGACAGTTCCAGCTGCAGCGAGTCGCCGTGCTGCTGGGTGTAATTGGAGCGCAGCACGTTGAAACCGCTGAACATCCAGCAACGGCCTGACTGCTTCTGGTTGGTTATCGACTGCGACTTCGTCTCTACACTGAAGTAGGTGTCAAGCTCGGCTGCGTTCTGACGGTTCTTGGCCAGGTCGTCAATAGCGTTGGCCGCTACGGCATTGGCCAGTGCCTGTCCTACGGGAACCTGCTTCTGTTCCTTTACTATGTCCTTCAACATGTCGGCGGAAAGCCCTCCGCCCTCGGTCTGTGCTGTGGCTGCTGCAAGGCTGCCCACAAGACAGACGCCCATCAAAATAAGTCTGTTCATCATGTTATACCTTAATTAATATGTGTAGGTGCAAAGATACAACATTTCCGGCAGAAATGTGCATCTAAGCGGTTTTATTTAGGGAGTTTTAATAATTGACATAAATCATGTTTGCGTACACAGAAACAAAAAAAGCCCGGTTAAGCCTGCGTCGTTTGCCAAAAGTGTGTACCTTTGCACCGTCAAAAGTTTTCAGATAACATTAATAACCATTAAAAAGAAAAGACAATGAAAAAGATTTTGATGACCATGGCTGCTGCCCTGATGGCAGTAACTATGAACGCTCAGAACATGTATGTTGGTGGTTCACTGGGTTACAGCACAACGTCGCAAGATGGTACAACGCTGGACACCCGTTTCAGCCTTATTCCTGAGTTTGGCGTATCATTCAACGATAAGATGGGCGTAGGTGTCGAGATTGGCTACAGCTCTGACAAGGACGAGCAGAGTCATGCTCCTAACACCGTGACCGAGAGCACCTTCAAGTTTGCTCCTTACTTCCGCTACACAGCTCTTAAGCTGGGCAATGTCTCAGTATTTGGCGACGGTCAGTTCTCTTATGCCACCACTAAGACTGAGACTAAGGCAAAGAATGGCAACACCAACGACCAGACGGTGAACAACTGGGGTCTGTATGTGAAGCCGGGCATTGCCTACAACCTGAACGAGAAGTTTGCACTGGTTGCCAAGTTCGGCAACATCATCGGCTACACCAGCAACAAACTGGACGTGAACGGTGCCAAGGCTAAAAGCACCTTTGAGCTGCTGAACCTGACGAACAACATCCAGTTTGGTTTCTACTACAACTTCTAATATAAGATAGTAAGTAAAAAAAATGGGGGGCGCTTCCGTTCAGGAAGTGCCCCCATTTTTTGGGCTTACTATTTCTTGCAATCTTACTATTTCTTGTAATACTTCAGCGCTTCCGGCATCCAGCCCTGAATCTGCTTGATACGGGTGGCATCGCTGGGATGGTCGCTCAGGAACTCGGCCGTCTGAGATGTAGAGGCTGAGGACATACGCTGCCAGAAGCTGATGGCTACCTGGGGATCATAGCCAGCCATGGCTGCGAAAATCAGTCCCATGTGGTCGGCCTCACTCTCATGATTACGAGAGTATTTCAGGTTACCAAAATTGAAGTTCAATGCAGCCACCGTCTGTACAATGCTCTGAGTGTTCTGCCCCATGCCCAGCGCACCGGCAATGGCCGTGCCAATCTGAAGCCCCTGCTGCTGACGCATCTGCGTGCTCAACTGCTCGGCAGAGTGCTTAGCCACGGCGTGGGCTATCTCATGTCCCAGCACAATGGCCAGCGAGGCCTCGTTCTGGGTGACAGGCAGCAAACCCTCGTAGACTACAATCTTGCCACCGGGCATACACCAGGCATTTACCTGCTTGTCTTGTACAAGATTGAACTCCCATGCAAAGTTATTAACCTCAGAGGCCAGACCATTGTTCTTCAGATAGTTGGTAACAGCTGTAGCCAGCTTCTGCCCTACCCGCTTCACCATGGCGGTGTTAGTGGCGTTGGTCGATGCCTTGGCCGTCTTCATAAACTCCTGATACTGCTGTTTAGCCAGTGAAAGCACTTCACCGTCGCTGACCATCAGTGTCTGCTGACGCCCGGTGATGGGCACTGTCGAGGTGGTGCCGCAGCTGACCATGAGCATAGCGGCCATCGACACGAGAATGATTCTGATTTTCTTCATTGTCTTTTTACTCAAATGTTAATAATGGTTTCTGCCTGCAAAAGTAACATTTTTTTCTGTAACCAACAAAAAAAGCCGCAGAATTCTGAAAATCCTGCGGCCAACATACTTGAACCTTAATTCTTTTTTCTTTTCTTTACTTCTCTACTTTCAGTCCACGGTTGTTGAGCGTGGTATTCAGCAGCATGAGATACTTGCGGTACTGTTTCTCGTCAAGAACGTAATGCATCCACTTGATGTCGCGCTCCACGGCCCTGTTCACCATCTCCTGACGGTCGTTCTCGTTGGTGTGGGCAGCCAGCTGCATCTCAGCGTTGAACGTATTGTGGATATTCTCAACGGCCTCCATCTGGTCGGTGGTCAGACCCAGGGCCACGCTCAGCTTGCGCATATTGACGCTCATGTCGTAGGCCTCTACGTTCGTCACGTTCTTTGTTTCCTCGTTCTCAGCAAATGTCATCGTCATGCTCAACATTGCCAGTGTCATCAAAAACAATCTTTTCATTTCTTTTACCCTTTCTTTTCTTTACTCGGAGCCCTCTTGTTGTTTGTGTTTTGTTATCCTTTTATCCTTTTTACCTTCATTCAGGCTCCTACATTAATAATTGTTAGTTATCCTTTGTCGCAACCCTTTGTTTGGTTTTGACGGTGCAAAGGTACGGCGATTTTTACAACCAAACAAGCTTTTCAGCGAATTGTGTCCGCAAACAGCCCTTTCTTTGATAAAGGTCAATTAATTGGGCTTTATCGGAATTTTTAATGATTTTCGGTTAAACATGCCGTCATTTCACAGCTTTTTCGTACCTTTGCAGCCATAAAAAACATAGTATTATTATAATAAGGTAAACAAAGATTATGGAACATCAGTTTTTGGCCGTTCACTACCAGCTCTACACCCTGGAGAACGGCGAGAAGACGCTCGTTGAGCAGACCACCCCGGAGCGCCCCTTTCAGTTCATCAGCGGATTCGGCGTGTCGCTCGACGCCTTGGAGCAACAGGTACTGCACCTGGGGAAAGGCACCAAGTTTGACTTCACCCTGAAGCCTGAGGAGGCTTTTGGCGAATACATACCAGAAGGCGTGCATAAACTGGAGCGCAGTATGTTTGAGATTGACGGGAAGTTTGACTCCCAGCATGTATATCCCGGAGCCGTCATCACCCTGAACGACTCCGAGCAGAACCGCTTCATGGCCCAAGTCGTCAAGGTGGAGCCCGACAGCGTGACCGTTGACACCAACCACCCCCTGGCCGGCAAGATCCTGAACTTCATCGGTGAGATGATAGAGAACCGCCCAGCTACCGACGACGAGGTGAACGCCCTCATCAAGCACATGACGGGTGGTTGCGGCGGTTGCGGTGGTCACTGTGGCAACGGCGATTGTGGCGACGGCTGTGATGATGGAGGCTGCGGCGAAGGAGGCTGCGGACACTGTCATGGCTAATACGTTTGGCCATCGGTTTACGCTAACGACGTTTGGCGAAAGCCACGGTGCGGCCATCGGTGGCGTTGTCGACGGTATGCCGGCCGGCATAGATATTGACCTGGACTTCATCCAGCAAGAGCTGAATCGCCGGCGCCCGGGACAAAGCAAGATAACAACGTCACGCCAGGAGCCAGACCAGGTAGAGTTGCTGAGCGGCGTGTTCGAGGGCAGGACAACGGGCTGCCCCATTGGTTTTATTGTGCGCAACGAGAACCAGCACTCACAGGACTACGAGAACATGCGCACCGTCTACCGCCCGTCACACGCCGACTTCACCTACCAGACGAAGTACGGCCTGCGCGACCATCGTGGCGGCGGACGCTCATCTGCCCGCATCACCATCAGCCGGGTTGTGGCCGGAGCGCTGGCCAAGCTGGTACTGCGCCAACAGGGCATCAGCATACAGGCCTACACATCGCAGGTGGGCGACATTGCCCTTGACCGCGACTACCACCGCTACGACCTCAGCCTGACGGAGACGAACAGCGTACGCTGCCCAGACCCTGAGAAGGCGGCACAGATGGAACAGCTCATCAGCCATGTGAAAGCCGAGGGCGACACCATCGGCGGCATCGTCACCTGCGTCATCAGCGGCTGCCCCGCCGGCCTGGGAGAGCCGGAGTTTGGCAAGCTGCATGCCGAGCTGGGCAGTGCCATGCTCAGCATCAACGCCGTCAAGGGCTTCGAATATGGCGACGGCTTCGGCTTTGCCACCCAGCGCGGCTCTCAGGTCAACGACCGCTTCGTCAGCCATGGCAACGGGAGGATTACAACGGCCACCAACCACAGCGGCGGCATCCAGGGCGGCATCTCGAATGGCGAGGATATCTACTTCCGCGTGGCCTTCAAGCCTGTAGCCACGCTCTTGCGCCCACAGGAAACTGTGGATATGGAGGGGAACGCTACGACGCTGACAGCCCGCGGACGCCATGACCCGTGCGTACTGCCCAGGGCCGTACCCGTGGTAGAGGCCATGGCGGCCATGGTCGTCCTTGACCACCTGCTGTTGGCGAACAAATAAAAAGAGGGGCCTGTGGTGGTTTCATCCACTCACAGGCCCCTTTGCTGTTGTTTAGAGCGGCCAGCCCCCTCTGACTCACCCCTCGTAGAGACCCCCTCTGACTCCCCCTGTAGGGGGAGAACTGATAGTGTCGAAAGGGGTAACAATCCCCCTCCTACAGGAGGGGTCAGGGGAGGTCTGAACAAGCGCTTGATATCCTTCTCCCAATGACTCTGCAAAGTTACGAAAAAAAAAATCCGAAGCCACCAAACAAATCCGCAAAAAAATATCAGAAAAATTCAAATTTTCCACCAACTTTAAAATTTTAGAAACCAGCCCGTTTCTGTTAGAAAACAGTCAGGTATTTTCACAAACCAGCCTGTTTTCACACACCAGCAAATCACCCACAATTCATCCCCCCCTTAGAAAGGGCTGGGATGAAGTTCCCCACTTTCTCACTTTTGACAGTCCCTGTGTGCAATGTTGATATAGCACACAGGGACAGACCCTGTGTGCAGAAAAAAGATTAATAACGATAAGCGTTCTTTGACATCGTGGCACTGAAATATTGGAAAAGATTTGGATTTTTCTTTTCTTTGTCGTACCTTTGCGGCAAATAAACCGTAACGACGATGAACGTTATACCTGACGATGTAGCATACGCCCATATTGTAAATGGCATCCTTCAGGTGACTCCCGACATAGAGGAAGAGATTGCCGGAATGGAGCGTGGCGAGACGGTATCGATGGCAGAGTTCTTTACAGGAAGGGACTTAGCACAAAAGGGTCGGTTCCAGCGTACTCTATATAGAGGAAGGGAAAAAGAACCCTCACCTCTGACACCCACTGGTATAACATGCTGGTAATCAGCATACATTTGGGGTGATGGTTGGATGATTTGGGTGACACCTGATGGCACACCCGTCTACCAGCCATTCGTCAAAAAAATCCCAGCCTCTCGCTGAAAAATCCCGGCCTCTCGTCCGGATGAGAGGCTGGGATTTTCTGGCGTGCCAGCCTATAGGTGTTACTTGGGTGTCACCTCGGGTGTCAGTAAAAATGCGTGTAAGTGTCTGACAGTCAGCGTGGGTGTCAGAGGTGAGGGTTAGTTTTCCTTTTCCTATATATACAGGGGATGCAAATAATCGGCATTTTCTTTGCTATTTTACTCACTTATTC
>CAMYZO010000014.1 GCA_947303855.1 uncultured Prevotellaceae bacterium | reverse complement strand
GATGCGGCCGCTGCCCTCTAAGGGGAACAGTCCGGCAACGGATACTGGCTGTGCCGATAAGGGTAAGAGGGTAAAAAGGTAAAGGGGTAAAACTCCCATTACCATGATCCACTTTCTCATACTGTACGTTGTTCTTAGCATATTCATTTTCGTTTTCTAAAGTTTCCCATGCTTGTGACACAGCACTTTTTTACCTTTCAACTTTTAATTCCACATGCTTGATGCGCTGGCGGCGCCAGGTGTAGATGACGTGGATATGTCCGTCGCGGCTCTGGATGATAGAGGGGTAGGAGTACTGCATGATGGGCGAGTCCTCAAGCGTGATCCAGTGGCTCCAATGGATGCCGTCGGTGCTGCGCAGGACGGAGAGGGGCGTGCGGGCACCCTTCTCCTTGGTAGGCTCAATGGGCCAGTCGTTGCAGATCATGGCGAAGGTGCCATCTTGCAGGGTGACGGCATCGAGGCCGCTGTTGTTGTTGGGCGTATCGATGAACTGGAGCTTGCTCCATGTCTCGCCGTTGTCGCTGCTGTAGGTGATGCCGATATGGCGGCTGCGGGTGCGGCAGAGGGCCTGCAGGCGACCGTCGGGCAGCACGATGATGGTGGGCTGGATGGCCTTCACCCCCTTGTCGGCCTCGACGTAGGCGGTGCGGCGCCAGGTCTTCCCCATGTCGTCGGACAGTTCGAAGTAGAGCTTCCAGCCGTCGCGCTCGTCGCTGGTAGGCGAGATGATGCGGCCGTTGTTGAGTATGGGCTTGTTCTTGATGGGACCGTAGATACCTTCGGGCAGCCGCTCGCGCCGGCTCCACGTCTTGCCGCCGTCCTTCGAGACGACGCGCCAGCCCTGCCAGCTCTGGATGTCGAATCCTATCTTGAAGTAGAGGTGCAGTTCGCCCGAGGGTGTCTCAAACAGTACGGGGTTCCAGCAGGCTTCGCGGTAAGCCCCCTCCCGACCTCCCCCAAAGGGGGAGGGGTTGGGGCTTATGGCGGCTTCGCCACGCCGTCCCTTCCATTCGGGTATCGGCAGGAACTGGCCACCGAAGGCGGGCTTCTGTGGGGTGGTCACCAGACTGACTGTTGCCGTGGAGTCGGGCTTCAGGGGCTTCAGTTCCACGCCGTCGGCCACCATCATGGGCTTTGTCCATTCCCTGGCGCCCTTAGGCTTGCGGCTCACCCAGATGCAGACGTCGGGGTTGCGCTCGCGGGTGCCTCCGAAATAGGTGGCCACGAGGTCGCCCTTCCTCGTCTCGACGATGCTGGCAGAATGGCAGGAGGGGAAGGGTGCTTCCTTGTAGAGGAACTCGTCGACGACGACGGGCGACGTGGTGATGGTCTTGTCGGAGGGCATGCGCTGAGGCAGCGGGCGCTCCAGGTCGTAAGCGCCGGAGCCCAGAGTCAGCATCTCGCTGTCAGGCAGCCGGAGCGTTGCCTTGGTGTTGGCGGGAATCTCCACATGCCAGTAGAGGCGGCCCTGCACCTTCTTCCAGCGGCTCACGATGGGGCCGTAGATGGAGTTGTAGGAGGCGTCGATGTCGTCAATCTCGTCGACGGTGAAGTCGGGTGCCATGGTGATGTGCTTGAAGCCCGCGTCGGCAGCCCCGATGCCGGCAATGCACTCATAGAGCCAGGAGAGCAGGTCGCCGAGCAGCATGACGTGGTTGCCGGAGTTCATCTTCGGCGAGGCGGTGTCACCGTTCCACAGTTCCCAGATGGTGGTGGCGCCGTGGTCGGCCATATAGCCCCACGACGGGTACTTCTTGTTGGTAGCCAGGAGCCAGGCCAGGTCGGTGCGTCCCATCATGGTGAGGGCGTGCATGAGCCAGCCGGTGCCGATGACGCCGGTGGTGATGGTTCCCAGGTTCTGGTCGGTGATGGCCTTGACGATTTGCTTCTCTACCTGCTGCTTGACATAGGGGTCGTCGATCATGCCGAAACAGTAGGGCAGCACGTTGGCCGTGACGGTGTTGTTGCCGTAGTAGGTGCTGTCGGGGTAGAGGATATGGTCGGGCACGGTGGCCGTACCCTTCTTCACTGTCAGATAGGCGCGGTTGAAGGCTTCCTTTGTGGCTTCGGCTTCGCGGGCGAAAGACCCACCCCCGGCCCCTCCCTGTAGGGAGGGGAGCGCGTGCGACCATTCCGCCATCATGCGGCAGAGATGGTAATAGTAGGCGGTGGAGATGAGGGTCACGTCGGTCTTGCGTGCCGGGTCCTCGCTGTGTATGAGCTCCTCACGCTCCGGCGGCACACACCAGTCGCCGTATTTGCCGCAATGGATGAGACCGTCGTCGCGCTGGTACTGCGTCTTCAGGTGTTCCAGCCAGCGCTTCACGTGAGGATAAAACCTGCGCAGCGGGGCATCGTCGCCATAGTGGCCCTGGAGCATGCGGAGCGTCATGGGCAGCGCCGCCGCCCATGTCAGGTCGTCGCTGTAGTAGTTCCAGAAGGCGGGCGCCACGTCGGGTATGCAGCCGTCCTCGCGCTGTGCCTCGGTGATGTCGCGTGCCCACTTGGCATAGAGGTTGTGGTTGTCGAAGAGGAAAGCCTCGCCGAAGCAGCCCCGTGTGCGGTCGCCGAGCCAGGGCTGTCGTTCGTCGCGCTGCGGACAGTCGACGGGCATGCCCTTGTAGTTGCCGAGGATACCCCAGCGTGCATTCTGGTACACCTTATTTAATATGGTATCGGTAGATACGAAGTGCCCCGTTTCAGTCATGGCGTCGCTGATGACCTCGCCTATGAAGTCGTCGGCGGTGGCGTCACCAAGACCCGTAATCTCGGCATAGCGGAAGCCGTGATAGACAAACGTGGGGTGCCACCAGCGTCCCTGTTCCTGACCGTTGGCATAGTAGCGGTCGGTGCTCTGGGCGTGACGCAGGTTCTCTACCCAGATGTCCCCTTTGGCATCGAGTTTCTCGGCAAAGCGGATGACGACAGAGTCGCCCGTGGCCAAGCCGTTCATGCGGCAGCAGAGCCACCCGGCCATGTTCTGTCCCATGTCGACGATGAGACGGTTGCCCTTGCGGCTGACGCTCTTGGGCTTCAGCTGCTGCAGCACCTGCATGTTCTCGGCCATGGCACCGCGGAGGGTGCCGTAGGGGATGGCGGTGCGCTCGGCGGCAGGCCATGAGGTGTCGTCGAAGCCTGCTTGTGTCCAGTTCAGACCACCCCTAACCCCTCCTAACTTAGGAGGGGAACTAAAGTCCTTGCGGGCATCGTAGGTCTCGCCGTCGTATTCGTTGTTAGAGCGGATGGCACCGTCGGTATTGATTTTCCATTTCTCGTCGGTGGCGATGGTCTTGCGGCTGCCGTCGGCAAACTCCACGATGAGGTTCAGGCGCAGGGTGGGGTAGCCGAAGTTCGTAATCTTGTAAGGCTTCTTGTCTTGCTGCATGGTGAAGAAGCGGCCGTTGCCCAGGACGACGCCGATGGCATTCTGCTGTGCCAGCATGGCAGTGACGTCGAAGGCATTGTAGAGCACCGTGCGGCGGTAGTCGGTGGGGGCAGGAGCCAGCACCTGAGTGCCCACGCGCTGACCGTTGATAAAGGCCTCGTACATGCCTAAGCCACAGATATATAGCGTGGCTTGCCTCACCTCTTTGTCGAAGGCGAACTCATGGCGCAGGTAGCGGGCAGACAGACGGCTGTGCTCCGTCAGACAGTCCCACGGCATGGCACGGTTCCAGCCTATCCAGCGGCCGCGCCAGTCGCTCTCCGTCAGCAGACCGACGTTCCACAGGGCCACGTCGCTCCACGCACTCTCGCCCTTGGTGGTGGCCACCTTCACGCGCCAGAAGCAGCGTGTGTTGCTCTTCAGGGGCTTACCCTCGTAGGCTACCCATTGTGATTGGCTGCCGTCGATGGTGGCATCCCAGAGGTCGCCCTCCAGGGCCTCGGCCTTTGCCTGTGTCGAGGCCACGATGATGTGGCAACTGGTCTGCATCACCTCCTTCTGCGCCGACTCTATGCGCCAGCCTATGCGAGGCGCCGGTGTGTCGATGCTCATGGGGTTGACCAGTCGCTCCGTCCTCAGGTCGCAGACGGTGACGGGCGGTGCCGCCTTCTTCTTCCTGGCACCCATCGCCAGGGTTGCCACCGCCGTCATCAGCAGGGTTAGTAGGATTGTCTTCTTCATCATTTTTCTCATGGGGTTTCTATTCGTTCAGGTCGCGTGCCTTCCCGGCTAATGTGCGGTCGGCAATCTTCACTTGGTCTTTCTTGAGATAGTCTTTCTTGGCATCGATGGCAATGAGCACGCCGTCCTCAACGCCGAAGCCGTTCTTATGGGGGCGGAAGGTGAGCACCTTCGACTCGTATTCGCCCAGATAGCGCAGGTTGCCCGTGCCGGCATTCATCCACCACACGTTCTTCCTGTCGCCGGCAATCTTCGTGAGGTCGATTTTCATGTTGCGGCTGGTGTAGTTGTAGACCAGCAGGTAGTCGTTGCCACGGGTGGCTATCAGGCGGTCGTACTGCTTGCCGTTCTCCACGATGATGCTCTGGTCGGGTATGCGGTCGAAGTAGGGCAGCGACAGGATGAGCTGGCTGAGGAACTTCACCTGCTGGAAGCCCGGGTCGTTGAGGCCCTGGTACCAGGTCTTCACGTCGCCGGCGTCGCCGTAGCTCGTCGGGTAGCCCGGCTTCAGCATCTGCATGATGGCGTTATGGCCGTAGGTGTGGCCGCAGCTGCCGGCAAAAACGCTCCAGTAGGCATAGCGGCGCACGTCGCAGGCCTTCCAGCGGGGCTCGTTCTTGTCGTGCAGACCCATGGGGATGTCCTCGTAGGAGGGTTCGGCGTCGAGCACCGGCCTGATGGGTTTGTAGGCCCATGTAGAGTCGACGTACATCCAGTTGTCCTCCTCGGTGTTGTCGGGTATGGGGTAGTCTGCGTTGCCCATGCGCTGTCCGTACTTACGGTGTCCGCTCTGGAAGGTGTGGAAGTCTATCCACGCTGCCTTGCTCCACCACTTGGCCGAGGTGTAGCGTCCCCGGGGGTGGTAGGTCATCAGGTGGTTCTTGTCAATGGCTTTGATGCTTGTGGCCAGGGCGTTCCATACCTCAGGCTTGATGTCGCCCTGTATGTCGCCGCCCATGAACCAGATGATGTTTGGCTTGTTCTTATAGCGGTTGGCCAGGAACGTGCCGTATTTCCTGGCCTCGTCGACGCTGAGCTTGCCGGCCTTCACCAGTCCGCCCCAGATGGCTACCATGCCGATGTAGATACCGTTCTGCTGTGCCAGGTCGACGATGTAGTCGAGATGGTCCCAATAGCCATAGCCCGTAGCCTTCGCCGTGGGCAGCGGATGACTGGGCTGTCCGTAGATGTTGATGGCCGGCACGCCGTCGATGACCTGTATCTGCACCACGTTGTAGCCCTCCTCGCGGCAGCGCTGCAGATACCATTCGGCCTCTGCGCGGTCTAAGCGCTCGGGCAGCAGCCAGCCCGTCTCTCCCTGCCAGAAGAAGGGTGTGCCGTTCTCGTGCATCAGGAAGCGCTGGTTGTCGGAAACTGTCAGTCTGCCGTTGTCCCACGGTTTCTGTTTGTTGGCTGCCTCTACGGCGATGGTCACCATCGTCAGCAGGGCGAAAAGCATCATTTTTTTCATATCCTCTTGGTTATAATGTGATTTCATATTGTCCACCGGCCTTTGTTCGTAACTCGTAGAGCCAGGTTCTTTTAAGCTTTGGATTCTGAACAGGGTCTTTGACGGTTTTCAGTCCCTTACTCTTCAGAGGAACGAGAGAGCGCAGCCGGCAAGTGCCGCCATTGGCAGAGCGGACGATGGCCTTCGAGAGCTGACCGTTCTTCCATGCAAGGTCTACTTCGAAACCACCGCGAGCCTTGAGACCCGTTACTGAGCCTTCCTGCCAGACCCTGGGCAAGGCCGGTAGCAGGTAGATGAAGCCGTCGTGGCTCTGCAGGAGCATCTCGGCAATGCCTGCCGTGCAGCCGAAGTTACCGTCAATCTGGAAGGGCGGATGAGCATCGAGCATGTTGGGGTAGGTGCCGCCATGCTGCTTCATGGTGCCGAAGATGAGGAAGGTGTCGGCGGTGAGCGTCAGCTGGTCCTGAATGAGCTTGTAGGCGTGGTTGCCATCGAGCAGACGTGCCCAGGAGCACACCTTCCACCCCATGCTCCAGCCCGTAGACACATCGCCGCGGGCCTCGAGCGACGCCTTGGCTGCCTGCCAGAGGTCGGGGGTGCGGAAGGGCGATATCTGGTTGCTGGGGTAGAGTCCGTAGAGATGCGAGAAGTGGCGGTGGTTGTCTTGGGGATCGTCGAGGTCGTCGAGCCACTCCTGCAGCTGTCCCCAGCGGCCTATCTGCATGGGTGGCAGCTGGGATAATTGAGTTGCTAAGCCCCCTAAGTCAGGGGAGGAAGAATCCAAAATGCGTGCAGCCTCCAGCACATTGGTAAAGAGTTCAGTCACAATCTGGTTGTCCATCGTCACGCCGGCATCAAGGGGCGTGGGGCGGCCTTTGCCGCCATGCTCAGGCGACTCTCCCGGACAGACGACGAGATAGTCCTTCGTGGGATGTTTCACCAACGTCTGACTGTAGAAGCGGGCGGCATCGAGCATGATAGGAAAAGCCTCATGCAGGAATGCCTTGTCGCCCGTGAAGAGGTAGTGCTCCCACAGATGACGGCAGAGCCAGGCCGACCCCATGGGCCATAGGCCCGTCTGTGCATGGTCTACGGGACCGGTGATGCGCCACTGGTCGGTGTTGTGGTGCAGCACCCAGCCGTCGGCGCCGTACATGTCGCGGGCGGTCTCACGGCCTGTGATGCTGACCTCGCGGATGAGCTTGAACAGCGGCTCGTTCATCTCCGTGAGGTTACACACCTCAGAGGGCCAGTAGTTCATCTCAAGGTTGATGTTCGTGGTGTATTTCGAGTCCCAGGCGGGGAACATCTTGTCGTTCCAGATGCCCTGCAGGTTGGCGGGGTTGATGTTGCCCGGCTGCGACGAGGAGATAAGCAGGTAGCGGCCAAACTGGAAGTAGGTGGCAACGAGGTGGTTGTCAGCCCGCTCAGGAGCCCCCTCCCGGCCTCCCCCGAAAGGGGAGGAGAAATATTCAATGCGTTTGTCTGTCGGCATTTTGTTGTAACGGTCGGGGCCCAGGTCTAACTTCACCCTGTCGTAGTATTTGTGATAGGTCTGCTCATGCAGGGCCTTCAGCGCCTGGTAGCCCAGGCTCATGGCACCGTTGAGACGTTCCCGGGACTGCTGCACCTCGTCGCCGCCGATGTCGTTGTAGCTCCTGACGTTGGTGCCAATGGTGAGATAGAGCGTTGCCTCGTCGGCACCCGTCACGCTGATGATACCGTTGCTGCACGACGTGCGGCCACCCAGGGTCTGCACGGCCATGCGCCCCATGAAGCGCACCTTGCCCTTCAGGCTCTCGTGCTTCGACGACACACCGTGGAGCACGGCGCAGCAAGTGCCCTCCCCTTCAGGGGAAAGGCTACGGGTAGGCGCGTCAGCGGGAATGGGGCAGGGGGTGGTGTCTGTACTGATGAGCACATTCTCGTGTGGCGACGTCATGTTGGCCGTCAGCGTGATCTTGCCTTTCTCGCTGGCGGTCAGACGGACGGCTATGACGTTGTGGCCTCCCAGCGGGGTGATGACCTCGCGCTCATAGCGCACGCCGTCGACGCTGTAGGCGACTACCGTACGGGCATTGTCAATATCGAGCCAGCGCTCGTAGTCGGTATAGGCAGCATGACCGGGCATGGCGATATACAGGTCGCCGAAGGGCTGATAGGGCATGCCCCTGTTCTGATCAGCCCCCATGGGCATCACCTTGGCGTTGGCCAGATCCTGCGCCTCCTTGTACTTACCCTCGAAGATAAGCTGCCGCACCTGGGGCAGGTAGGTCTTGGCCTCGGGGTGCAGCACCTGGTTAGGCTGTCCTGCCCAGATGGTCTCCTCGTTCAGCTGGATATGTTCTACGGCAGGGGTGCCGAACACCATGCCGCCGATGACGCCGTTGCCCACGGGCAGCGCCTGTGTCCACGTCATGGCAGGCTTGTCGTACCAGAGGCGGTGGTCTTGGGCAGCGAGCGTCTGGACACAGAACAGGACGGTAAAAACAATGATTTTCTTCATGGTCTATGGCAGTTTTGTTTGCATCATTTCCTTGGGTTCAATGGTCACCTTGCTCTCGTCAATCATCGTCCTGTCAAGCCCGAAGACATCGGCAAAGAAGTCGTAGACGGCCTGGCGCTTGTTGGGACCGAAGTCGTGGCGCTCGTCAGGCAGGTGGACGTTGCGGACATTCTCCTTGGCACCATAGAAGTCGAAGATGCGCTGAATGAACGGATACTCCAGCTCAGGCGTCGTCGACGTCCAGTCGCCGCCGTCGCTCACCAGCAGAAGGGGCTTGGGAGCAATGATGGCAGCCAGCTCTGCCTCGCAGGTGCCGCCGCCAGCCAGTTGTATGGGCATGCCACTCTCGCAGGGACAGCCGCCGTCGAAGTGTGAGGCCACGTGTACCACCGGTGCCGAGGCCGTGATACGGTCGTCGAGCAGCGTCAGCAGTACGGTATGGGTGCCACCGCCGCTGCCGCCGTTGACGGCAACGCGCTGGGGGTCTATGTCCTTGCGGTTCTTCAGCATGTAGTCAAGCAGTACCATGCCGCAGGCTGCCTGGAAGATGTGTGCGCGGGACGAATGATGACTGCCCACCTCTGCTGCCGACTGGCTGTAGCCATAGAGGTCGAAGTCGACGCATACGGCACCCATCCGTGCCAGTGTGGCGAGGCGCAGCTGCTCGTCGTCGCGATAACGTGAGGGCCAGTGGCCGTCGGGACAGATGATGAGGGGGCGGGCCTTCCCCTTCTGGAGGGGGCTGTATATGGTGCCAAACAGGTGCTGTCCCGGCACCAGCTCAATGCAGATGTTCTGTGTGGTATAGCCGTTGTGCTTGCGGACTTTCGACAGCAGGGGCTTCATAGTACACGAATCGAGGAACGCGTCGATCTGCAGACGTTGGCGCACCTCGCGGCGCAGGGTGTCGCGACGTGCCTCCCATTGCTCCTTGTTACTATATAGCGACGCGAGGTAGTCGAGCATCTGCCGTCCCTCGTCCTCATGGCGGCGGGGGTACTCGTAGACTTTAATCTTATAGACGTTACCGCTCTGTTTCCACCAGTTCCAGTCGAAGTGCTTACAGATGTTGTCAAGCGTCTGCTCCAGCGAATAGGGGCGTACACGGAAGTCGGCGTATGGTAGCGTGACGCCAGCGGTATCGACATTCTTGTCGAACTTGAACTTCACGTCAAACCGTTTAGCGACATCCCTCATCACATCATTCACCGGCCGCCGGTATTGTGTCTCATAGGTTTGAGCCTGCGTGCTTATGCTAAACAATAGTGGCAAGGCAAACCAAATTCTTTTCATTGTCATATTTCGTTTTTTTCGTTACCGTTCCCGTTAAAGTTCCCGTAATTTCAGTAATCCTAAATCCTTTCTGTTTGCAACAGTCTTGCCGTCAACCATCAGTGTCAGTCCTGTGCCCTGGTGATAGTGCTGTCCGTCACGGTCCCAGATGATGGTAAGCATGTGTCCTCTGTAGCTGATGCCGTCCAGACAGAAGTAGTTCCATTGGTCTTGCGGCACCAGGGGGGTCACCACGATGCTGCCGTCAGCCTGCGGACGCAGACCGCAGATGCCCGTTATCACCAGGTCGTTGAAGGTAGAGTGGTTATAGTAGCGGCTGCGCTCACGGTCGCCCATGAGCCAGGCACCGTTCTTCTCGTCGAGGTACTCGCCGATGTAGGGTCGCCCGCGGTGGTGCTGGCTCTCCACGTAGAGCTGCATCTGGCGGAAGAAAACCTCATGGGGCTTATGGGGCCAATGGGCCCCATAAGAATCATGGGCCTCATGGGCCTCATAGGCCCTATGGGCCACCCAATTAGCCAGCGCAGTAAGCGTCTGCGAGGTGGCGAAGGGCCAGACGGCGCCGTCCCACTCACACCTGCCCACGCCGTGGCTGCGGAACTGCGGATGGCGGCGCTCTGCCGTCGTCAGTCCGTAGGGTGCCGCGAAGCCCTCCTCGTCAGTCAGCTGCTGCCAGGCAACCTCATACTTTGAGCCAGTTGCCGGCAGGTTGAAGTACCAGGGAATATAGCCTATGGCTTCGCGCACGTTCGCCGAAGAGTCGCCGCGGAGGGTCTCAAAGAACTGGTGGTTGCTGTTCCACAGCCTGGTCTCTATGAGCCGCCGCAGCGAGTCGGCCTTCTGCTCATACTGTGTTGCCTTGGCTGTCTCACCCGTCAAGCGGCTCATGGCTGCCAGGGCTTTCGCGTTGCCGAACATATAACTGTTGATGGTTGGGCGTGCATACTGCTTCTTCCTGCCGCCGCTGATGCTCTCCTCCATGCCGTCCTGCACGTCGCCCTGCCAGTAGAGGCCCGAGGGCAGACGGTTGGTGCGCTCCCAGCGGGCATACTCCTCTTCCAGGCGTGGCTTCAGCGCGAACATGAAGGCGGTGTCGCCCTGCACCTTCCACATCTCGTAGACGGCAGCGGGGTTCCACGACGAGAACTTGTTCATCTTCGCCATCGCCTGTCCGTCGTTGCCGTAGTACCAGGTGCGCAGTATCTGGTGCAGGTAGGTGGTGTCGCGCAGCCAGCGGCTCTCCATGATGTGGTGGCCTATGGCACAGGCTATCAGGTTGTAGCGGTCGGCGTATGAGCGGTCAACGAGGAACTCCGTCATGCCATAGCCAACGGGTGTCCGTTTGATATGCTTGCGCAGCGTCCACCAGCGGTAGTAGTACATCTCGCGGAAATTCTCCTGCGGACAGTCGAAGAGGGGCACGTTCCGGCGCATCCACTCCGACGAGGCCGCGTTGGGAATGGTGGTCACGATGTTCTCGTCCTCCATCGTGTTGAAGCGCTTGGCATAGTGGGCAAAGTCGTCGTATCTGAGCACGGCACTCACACCCTCCGTCTCTGACGGTCTGCTCACCACCTTCGAGATGGCAAAGCTGGCCACGGGGTCACGTTCGTCGGCACGGGGCATGTCGAAGTCCTGGTCGGCGGGGGTGTTCATATCGGGCTTGTCGAAGAGCATCCCTGTGCGGAACACCAGTCGTGAGATGCTTTCCACGGGCGTGTCAAACTGCCTGACACAGGCCTTTTTGCCGTTCAGGTAGTAGACGGCCCGGTGCAGCGAGCAGGACAGCACGGCCTTGATATGATAGGTGGTGCCCTTCTCGTATTTCTTCAGTATGGTACCAAAGCGTGCGCCGCCCTTCACCCGTATGGCCCCCGTGGAGTCTACCACGATGCGTGAGCAGACGTTACCGGCGTCGTCTACAAACTCAATGTCCAGTTCGCCGTGCGTTGTCTGGGCAGCGCTCAGGTCAAACTCTACCTCCAGTTCCTTCGTGGCGGGTATCATGCGCTCTGCCTTTGCATAGTCGTAGGGGTCGCTATCGGAGAGTTTCATGACACCGTCCTTCAGTCCGATGGGGCATAGCAGCGGTATATACAGGTTCCAGTCTGTCAGCTCACTTAATGCACACGGGGACTGTCCCCCTGTGCACGGGGACTGTCCCCCTGTGCAGTTGGCGTGGGTGGTGGCGTGCTGGCACACCGGCACGGGGATGCGGCTCACCCACAGGTCTTCCTTATTATTAGAATAGGTCACCCAGAGGTCGCCGTCCTTAGGTGTGCCGTTGCCCTCCTGGATGCCGCGGACGTATTGCGGGCCGTAACTCTTGTATTGTCCGCCGTGCCTGAGGGGTGTTACCTCGCCGTTGACGAGGTTCAAGGTGGTATAGTCAAGGCCGTCGGCAGACAGGCTGACGGCCAGCGGCCAGCGGTATTCCGCAGGGTTATAGACGGTGGCATAGGTGCCGTCCGTCAGGCGTTGTCCCCAGATTTTCGCATTCGAGTTGACGAAGCCTGGTGCGCGATCGCATCCCAGCTTGCCGTCAACATTGACCAGCTTCCAGGTATTGCCGCCATCGGCCGACAGGCTTGTCACGGCATGCTTCCACAGCGCCACCTTCCGGCCGTCGGGTAGGGTATAGCCCGAGAAAGCCTTGTAGGGCTTTTGCAGCGGCAGCAGCTTGTCGCCACGGTCGGCCTCCTCCACCCACTGCATACGCTGCATGGGGTCGGCCACCATCGCGTCGACGGCTGCCACAAAAGCCTTGTCCTTCGACCGCTTATAATAAGGATAGAGGGTGTTCTTCTCCGAGAAACCGTGGTTGTAGTAGACAAAATAGATGGGACCCAGACTGCCGTCCTTCCTCACCTCTCTGACCACGCGCCCTATGCCGTTGCCGTCGTTGGGGTCGTCCTTCATCGTCAGGCAGATACCGTAGTTGCCCGTGGCCAAAAGCTTTTCACCATTCTTTTTTCTTTCTTCATTATTCATTAGGCGCGCAGCGCCGCTGACATACCATCCCACCCGCTGGTGCATCACAGCCTTGAGGTTATGGGCTGCCGGAAAATCTTTTCCTTCTTTCACCCAGCCTTCAGGTACGGGATATTCCGGGAAAAGTTCCACTGGCGTTGTCCACGTATAGCCGTCTTCCGACGTCTGGAGCATCGTCTTGCCCGGTGCCTCGTGCTCATGGCGGGGGTCTGTCAAGTAGTGCATGTAGAACTTGCCGTTCCAATAGGCCATCATCGGCTGGTGGTTGTAGGTCCACGGTTTTTTGCCCCGCATGGTTTGGATGCTGTGAACACCAACCACTGGCTTCAGGCCGCCATCGTGGCGTTCAGGACGGGCAATGGTCGTGCCGCTGTAATGCACCACGTCGCGGTTGTATTTGATGAGTCCCTCCACCAGCTTTTCGTCAGCCATGAACACGGTGCCGTGCTTATGGCCTGTGGGGAAGCTGACGGTTCCCGTCTGATTCTGGAAGGTCTTGAAGTCCTTGGTACGGTGAGCACCATAGATTCTGTGCTGGTACGAGTCGTAGTAGATGTACCACCAGTCGCCCACCTTCGCCGTGCTCGGCCCCTCGGTGAAGCTCTCCGTAAACGGCTCCGATGCCTTGCTCCACGGACCGTAGGGCGACCTTGCAAACGCCACCTTGATGTTGCGCATGGGGCGCGTGTTGTCCTTCACCACCATCACGTAGTCCTGCCTGCCGCGTTTCACCAGCGTGGCATCAATGGCCGAGAAGCCCGGTTCGTAGAACAGCTGTGTCTTGGAAAAGCGGCGGAAGTCCTTGGTCGTCATGTAGTAGAGACGGTGGTTGTTCTTGTGGTCTTCCTGTCCGTCGGGGAACCGTCCGGGCACACACGAGGCCCACACTATCAGGAACTGCCGCTTCACGTCGTCGTAAAACAGCTCCGGTGCCCACGTGTTCACCGTGGTCGTGTCCATGCCGGTGCTGACAAACTGCTGTGGCGTCCAATGGATGAGGTCTTTCGACGATGAATAGCCAAACCCCCGGTCGCCGCGCCATGAACTGGTCCACACCAAGTGGAACACGCCGTCAGGTCCCTTGACAATGGATGGGTCGCGCATCACCTTTTGTTTACCTACCTCAGGGCGCAGGAAAATACCCTGTATGGAGTCCCATTTTATGCCGTCATGGCTGTATATAAACCGCAAGCCCTCGGTGGCAGGCTCATGAAACGACGTGGAAACGTAGATATCTTTTGCCTCAACGGAGAGCGCCAGACACCATGCCCAAACAAGACACAATGGCTTTCGTATGTTCATAGTTCTTAAGTAGTTTTGCAATTATTGGGCAAAGATACATATTAATTCCGTAACTGCCAAATAAATGGGTGAAAAAGAAATGGCGACCCTTGCGAGACGCCACTTCTTTAATATTAAATATGTATGAGTGTTGATTACTTCACCACCATCTTACGACCGTTCTTGATAACGATACCCTTGTAAGCCTTAGAGACATGCTGTCCGCTCAGGTTGTACACGGCTGCATCGTCATCAGCACTCATCTTGGCAGCGCTGATGCCTGAGGGATCAGACTCACCTAACCAGCGTGGGTCACCAGTCTTTGCCTTAGCCTGCTCGGTGGTGGCATCGATGGTGAAGTCGCCGTTGGCAGCATCCTTGAAGACCACTGCACCTGCTACGCAGTTCTTCACAATGTCTTCCTCGCCAACCTTGCCAGCCTTCTCAATCTCTGCTGCATTGTTGTCGGTCAGCACGCCGTCAACGGTAATGTTGAAGGTGTTGCCGTCTACGTCCCATACAGGAGAGGCACTTGCCTGGCCCTTGTTGAAGCCCACTACCACCTGACCGTTCTTACCGCAGTCAACGAAGATGTTGTTCTTCAGCGTATAGACATTCTGAGGTGTTCCGTTCTGCTTCAGGTCGCAGAAGTTCTTGCCATTGGCAATGCCTACGATTGTAGAGTTCTGCACGTCGAACTCCTGCAGCCAGTCACCATTCACATTCTTCGGACGGCTGCCGTACTGGGCGAAGAAACCAGTATTGTTGCCACCCTTGGCATAGATAGTAGAATTCTTCACAACCACCTTTCCAGCATAGCCCTTGCCGTTGAAGTTCAGCACATTCTTACCAGCTGCGGGCATCTCAATAACTGCATCAGAAATCGTCAGCGTCTCTACCAATGTCTTCTGTGCATCAGTAACAAGAGCTCCCGTGATACCGAGAATCTTGACACCTGAAATGGTGACCGTACTGATTATCTTGTGGTCGGAGTCGGTACCGTCAGCCTTCTGGGCCAGTGTGGTAGTTCCGTCTAACTTGATGATATCACCTGCGTTACCGCTGGCGTCAATTGTTGAGCCGTTACCATTGATGGTCAGGTTTCCTGTAGCCTTGATAGCACCCGAAACCGTGTAGGCAGCACCGGCAGTCAAGTTCATGGTAATGTCCTTAGCCTTCTTGTTAATGGCAGTCGTTGCGTCGAACAAGGCAGCAATAATGTCGCCAGACTCGGGAGCAATAGTGATGTCCTCAGGCTCAGGCTCCACAGAGGCATCGAGCCAGCGCGGGTCGCCGATGTGAGCGGTGTTCTGGGCGCAGTTAGCCAGTTTGAAGTTGCCGTCGGCCAGGGCGGTCTCGCTGGCGAATGCCACAACACCAAGAATGCTCTTCTTCACAATGTATTCCTCGCCGGCCTTGCCAGCCTTCTCCTTCTCGGCAGCAGTAATGTCGGTCAGAGCGCCGTCTGTTGCCCAGTTGAAGTTGTTGCCTTCAACAGTCCATGCCGGTGTTGCACTGGCCTGGCCCTTGTTGAAGCCCACTACCACCTGACCGTTCTTGCCGCAGTCAACGAAGATGTTGTTCTTCAGTGTATAGACATTCTGAGGTGTTCCGTTCTGCTTCAGGTCGCAGAAGTTCTTGCCATTGGCAATGCCTACGATTGTAGAGTTCTGCACGTCGAACTCCTGCAGCCAGTCACCATTCACATTCTTCGGACGGCTGCCGTACTGGGCGAAGAAACCAGTATTGTTGCCACCCTTGGCATAGATAGTAGAATTCTTCACAACCACCTTTCCAGCATAGCCCTTGCCGTTGAAGTTCAGCACATTCTTACCAGCTGCGGGCATCTCAATAACTGCATCAGAAATCGTCAGCGTCTCTACCAATGTCTTCTGTGCATCAGTAACAAGAGCTCCCGTGATACCGAGAATCTTGACACCTGAAATGGTGACCGTACTGATTATCTTGTGGTCGGAGTCGGTACCGTCAGCCTTCTGGGCCAGTGTGGTAGTTCCGTCTAACTTGATGATATCACCTGTGTTGCCGCTGGCGTCAATCGTGGCACCATTACCGTTAATGGCAATGTTTCCGGCTGCTGTAATCGGAGCGGTAAGGGTATAGGCAGCATCCTTTGTTAGATTGATGGTGACATTGTTGGCGGCATTTCCACCAAGTTCTGCAGAAAGGGCTGCAGAAATATCGCCAGACTCAGGAGCAATGGTCACATCCTTGACGCGGGCATCTTTTCCTTCAATCTTAACTGTCCAGCCATTGCTAGCAATGGCGTTGGGTACCCACGTAGCGGTGAAGGTATAAGAAGCATAACCGGCAGCAGAGTTCTTCAGTTTGAAGTTGCCGTTGCCCATGTTCTCCACCCAGCCTTCAGGAGCCTCCATGGCAGCCTGGCCATTGCCAATCCATGTTGACTCGTTGACAACAAGTTTGAACTCAACGTCATCCCCAGGCTCAGCAACGCTGAGAGTGCCGGAGTACACGTCGCCTTCGCCCTTGGCAAGGTCGAAGTCAATACGGTTGTTCCAACTGTCATCGGTAGCGCCGCAAATCTGCACCTTTGTAATTTCTGCATTGGCAATCTCTGCGTCACCAGTCCTGGTTGCAACAGCATTCACCGTCTCATTGCCGTCGAAGGTAATCTCCAGGGTGTACTTACCATCTTCAGGAATGGTCAACTTGTAATTGCTTGAAGGGTAGGCGGTATCCCAGGCATGGTCTTTACATACCTTAAACTCCACAACCGTCTGTGCGGCAAGCGATACGTCTGTTTTCGTCCATTTGTACGCACCGTCTGTCAGCGTCATGTCGTTGGCAGCAGCGGTGGGATCCCAATTGGCACCAAACAGCGAGGCGGGACTGCCTGCCACTGTCCATGTCGTTTCACTGACGTCGTTGGCTTCGTTGCTTGCCTGCACGGCAAAAGCAGTCACAGCCATAAAGACAATCATCAACAGAGATAATTTTTTCTTCATAAGCGATTTTGTTTTTAAGTTATTGTATAAGGTTTAATTAATAAATAGGTTTTAGTAGTTGTGAAGCATCCGTTCTCACGCGTTCGTTAGAATGCATGCTTAAATCGTTGCAAAGTTAATACAATAAAGTGAAATCAGCCCAGACGTTCACAATATTTAACTGAAAAGTGTAAGGCTGTAACTGTTAGCGAAAAAATTTGGGTTCGTTTCGTGAAGAAATAAATCAAAATTGGTAAAAACAAAACTCTAAACTTCTTGTTTTTGTTGCCACCATGTCACCGAATTTGTAAGTTTCAGATTATCAGCATATTAATAGGTTACAACAAAGGTGACATGGGTGGCATTAAACACCCGCCGTGCTATTGAAATATCCGCTGCTGGGACTTTTGTTCCAGCGGCGGAGACTACACACCCTTGGCCTGACCATCCATCCGTTGATGCCACCTTGCCACCTTTGTTGCAACCTTATAACCATCTGTGTATCAGCATTAAATGGTAAGGGTGGCATGGTTGCAAGAAATATCGAAATAATCTTTGGCGAAGACAGATGGGCGAGTCGCCAGTAATGCCGCAAAAAAACCAAACGAAAGATTTGGCTGTTTCTTTTTTTTGGCGTATCTTTGCAAACGCAAACAATCATTAGAAAACAAACTATAAAATACTTACTGATATGAAAACAAAACAATGGTGTGCTGCTCTCCTGATGGCGTCAGCAACGCTGAACGTCACGGCACAGAACATCGATTTCAACATGACCGGGCGTCAGGATGCCGAGGTGAACGAACCTGACTACACCGGATGGGCCGTGAACCAGGTGGCCAGCGAGTCGAAGACACTCGGCAACGGACTGACGGTGACGGTGGCTGCCGCCGGCAATGCTAACACGCTGCGTGCTCAGTGGCACAAGAACACGTGTACGGCAGGCAAGAACGGACAGACGGGACTGCGGCTGATGGGCGACGGTGTGATGGCTTTCATTCTCGACGACGACAACAACACGCCGAACCTGACGGACACGCCCACCAGCATCTCGGTGAGGGTGGAGGGGCTGAAGGCCGGACAGCATTCCCTGGCTGCCTATCATGTACACAAAGACCCCAAGACCGGCGACATGCCTACCATGCGCGTCGACGTGGTGCGTACCGACGTGATACAGGGCGGGGAGGAGGCTGAGAGCACCGTGGAGCAGGTGGCCGTCGCCTCGCAGACGGGTGTGCCCTACGTCAACGTGAAGAGCACGGCCAGCGACCTGAAGATGGCCGACGCCACCTTCTCGTATGTGGAGTTTGAGGTGCTGCCTACCACACAGTCGGTGACGGTGACCTATACCACGGAGGTGGAGCCGGGCAAGACCTACCAGACGACGAACGTGATACTCAACGGTCTGCTCATTGACCGTTCGCCCCTGGTGGCCATGGACCCCGTACCTAATAACAAGGACTACCACGTGGATGCCGACAACGGCAGCTACACCCTGCAGTGGGCACCCGCCACGGTGGCCGTGAGCCACAAGGTGGTGATAGGCACCGACTCTGCCACCGTGGCCGGGGCGACGGCCTACGACTACGAGGGTGCGGCTACGGAGTACGCTGTGACGGGCCTGACATCGGCCAAGCGCTACTGGTGGCGTGTGGACGAGGTGGATGCTACGGGCAAGACGTTCAAGGGCAGCGTATGGTCGTTCCAGCCCCGCCAGCTGGCCTTCCCCGAGGCTGAGGGCTACGGACGCTTCGCCCTCGGCGGGCGCGGCGGCAAGGTGTACCACGTGACGAGCCTCAGCGGCGGCAAGGAGCCGGGCACGCTGCTCTACGGTCTGACGGAGATGAACGAGCCCCGCTACATCGTCTTCGACGTCAGCGGCATCATAGAACTGGACTTCAGCTCGAACTTCGTGAAGCCCTACGCTACCATTGCCGGACAGACGGCACCGGGCAAGGGCATCTGCATCAAGGCGTCGAACATCAACATCACGTCGGACGTCATCTGCCGCCACATACGCTTCAAGCGCGGCCTGGGCAAGTATGGCGAGAACACGGGTAACGCCATGGGCTTGTCGGGTGCCGACCATGCTATCGTCGACCACTGTACGGCGGCCTGGGGCACCGACGAGACCGTCAGCGGCCGCGGCGCACAGAACATCTCGTTCCAGTATAGCGTCATCTCGGAGGCATTAGGCATCACCGGACACAAGAACTACCCCGACGGCACCAACCACGGCTATGCGGCCACCATCGACGGACGCACGGGCTCGTGGCACCATAACCTGCTGGTGAACTGCGAAGGCCGCAACTGGTCGATGGGCGGCGGCATGGACGGACAGAACATGCCCATCGGACAGCTCGACCTGTTTAATAATGTGTGCTACAACTGGTACGGACGTACCACCGACGGCAACTGCCACGCCGTGAACTTCGTGAACAACTACTACAAGATGGGCCCTGACACGCGGAAGACCATCCTCTTCACCCAGGACTTTGAGGGCGCCATCAACCCCTTGGGCACCAACCAGGCCTACATCAAGGGGAACATCCGCGAGAACAAGAACCACACGCTGCAGCAGGATGCTCTGGACAAGACCTATAACGCCGTTGCCAGCAAGGGCGGCAAGATTCCCACCACCTACGAGTATCGTGTCAGCGAGCCGCTCTTCGAGAGCCATGCCACCATACACTCGGCCAAGGACGCCATGAAGATTGTGACGAGTTATGCCGGTGCCACGATGCCCATGCGCGACGAGCACCACCAGCGCAACATACGCGAGACGCTGGAATATACCTATACTTATAAGGGTTCGAAGTCGGGCATCAAGGGCGAGATTGACGCCGAGGCCGACATCACCGAGCACGCCGCAGGCAAGGGCTGGGAGGTGTACCCCGAGGAGCAGCGCGCCGCCGACTGGGATACCGACCAGGACGGCATGCCCAACTGGTATGAGGCGCTCATTGGCAGCGATGCCAATACGGCCAACCAGAACGACGACCCCAACGGCGACGGCTGGACGCTGTTAGAGGACTACCTGGAACTGATGGCGCACCCCTATGTGCAGGTGGCCGTCGGCGGTAATGCCACGATGGACCTGAAACCCTACTTCGCAGGCTTCTTTGGACAGAACGGCAAGGCTGTCGAGCCGACGTTCACCTGCGATACGCAGACCGATAACGGAGTGAACATCAGCATCAACGGGACATCTATGCTTGTCACCGCCGCTGACTTTACCTCTCCAGCCGTCATTAGCTATCCCATCACCGTCAACGATGGCGAGACGACGTTCACCCAGCGCTTCGGCATCATCATCCTGGGCGACGCCTCGGCCATCCAGAAGCCTGCCGCCGACATCGACCAGGAAGATGCCGCCAAGCGGGAGTTCTTCACCACCGACGGCCGACGGGTGAGCACGCTGGAGTCGCGCGGTGTGTATGTGCTGAAGGTGACCGACAGGCAGGGCACCGTCCACTCTGCCAAGATTATTGCGAAATAACTGGACAAAAGACATAAATGTTAAAAAGTGTGCCGGGATTATGGTATCTTGGCACATTTTTTGCTGTCTGACAAGTGAACAGATAAAATTAAGGAGGATTTTGACTATGGCATTTATTGACTATTACAAGATTTTAGGTGTCGACAAGACGATACCGCAGAAGGATGTGAAGAAGGCCTACCTGAAACGCGCCAAGCAGTTTCACCCTGACCTGCATCCCGACGACCCGAAGGCAAAGGCGAAGTTCCAGGCCCTGAACGAGGCATACGACGTCATCGGCGACCCCGAGAAGCGCAAGAAATACGACCAGTATGGCGAGCAGTGGCGGCAGGCCGACCAGATGGGCGGCGGCGGCTTCGGCGGCTTCGGCGGAGGCGGCGGCAACCCCTTCGAGGGTTTCGACTTCTCGAACTTCACCAGAGGCGGCGGTGCCGGCGGGGGCTTCTCGTCGTTCTTCGAGAACCTGTTTGGCGGCGGCGCACACGGCGGCGGCTTCGGGCGGCAGCAGGGGCCGCAGGCGCCGCAGGGGTCGCAGGCCACGGTACAGATAGACATGTACACCGCCCTGCTGGGCGGTGAGTGCATCGTCCAGATGGATGGAACGAAACTGAAACTGAAGATCAAGCCCGGCACGCAGCCCGGCACGAAGGTGAGGCTGCGCGGCAAGGGGGTGAACGGCGGCGACCTGATTATCACCTACCAGGTGACGCTGCCCGCCACACTCAGCGACAGGCAGCGGCAACTGCTGGAGGAGATGCGCCGCAGCTGACGGGGTGTGCTGCCTACAGGCTCTGCTGGCTGAGGAATGCCTCGGCGCGCTGCAGGTCTTCGGGGGTGTCGATGCCCACCGTCTCGACGCTGGTCTCGCCGACACGTATCCTGTAGCCGTTCTGCAGCCAGCGAAGCTGCTCCAGACTCTCAGCCTTCTCCAGCGGACTCTGGGGCAGCTTTGTGATTTCCGACAGCACCTGGCGGCGGTAGGCGTAGATGCCCAGATGCTTCAGGAAGGGGAACTGGCCGAACCACTCCTGGTGCTCGTGGCCGCGGATGAAGGGTATGACCGAACGGCTGAAGTAGAGGGCGTAGCCGTTGACGTCGGTGACGATCTTCGGCGAGTTGGGGTTGTCGGCAGCCGCCATCGACTCGAAGCGCTTGCCAAGGGTGCCTATCTGCGTCTCGGGCAGGTCGAAGAGGTGGCAGAGGGTCTCAATCTGCGAACGCTGGATAAACGGCTCGTCGCCCTGTATGTTGACGATGACAGTATCCTCGCTCCCCGCTCCCCGCTCCTCCAGAATCTCCACGGCCTCCTCTATGCGGTCGGTGCCGCTCTGGTGGTCGGCGCGGGTCATGATGGCCTTGCCGCCAAAGTCTTCAACACAATGGCAGATACGCGCGTCGTCGGTAGCCACGTAGGCCTCGCCGAGCACGCTGACGGCTTGTTCGTAGACACGCCTGATGACTGGCTTCCCGCCCAGCATGGCTAAGGGCTTGCCGGGGAAGCGTGTAGAGGCAAAGCGTGCCGGTATAATTGCAATGAATTTCATTATAATAAGATTGGTTTAGGCTGCAAAGTTATAAAATATTAGGGAATTATCCTTAAAAAACGTTCATATTCTTTGTCTGTTGCCATTTTTTTTCTAACTTTGTGCGATTAAATCAATAAAGACAGCATTTTGAAACAGTATATTTTAAGTTTATTACTAATAGGGCTGCCCCTGGCAGCCGGAGCCCAGAAAATAACACTCGGCTCAACGGTAACCAAGGACGGCGGCTCCTACAAGGGAGAAATGATGGCCGGCAAGCCCCATGGCAAGGGGACGGCAACCTATATGAACGGTAACGTCTATGAGGGCGAATACGTGAAAGGCCGGCGCCAGGGCTACGGCACCTACACCTTTGCCGACGGTGAACGCTATGAGGGAGAGTGGTATCAGGACCAGCAGCACGGGAAGGGCGTGTATTACTTTGCCAACAACAACCGCTACGACGGACTCTGGTATCGTGACTACCAGCAGGGCCACGGCGTGATGTACTACTTCAACGGCGACAAGTACACCGGCGAGTGGAAACTGGACAAGCGCGAGGGCAAGGGTACTTACACTTTTGTCAGCGGTGCCTACTACACCGGCGAATGGAAGAACGACCAGAAGAACGGCAAAGGATTCTATGACTGGGCTGACGGCTCTACCTACGACGGACAGTGGGTGGACAACCAGCGACAGGGACGCGGCACGTACAGATATGCCAGCGGCGACTCGTATGTGGGGCAATGGATGCACGACCTGCAGCACGGCAAGGGCATCTACCGCTTCCAGAACGGCGACGTGTATGAAGGCGACTACCACGAAGGCATGCGCTCGGGAACGGGCATCTTCACCTACGCTAACGGCGACAAGTACACAGGCCAGTTCCTGCAAGGCGACAAGTCGGGCGCGGGTATGCTGGTATGGAAGAACGGTAACACATACGTAGGCCAGTGGAAGGCCGACAAGCCCAACGGCAAGGGCAAGCTGACAATGAAGAACGGCGACGTCTACGAGGGCCAGTTCCGCAACGGCAAGATAGAGGGCGAGGGCATTGCCCGCTTTGCCGACGGCATGAAGTTCAAGGGGACGTTCAGAAACGGCAAGCGCAACGGGCGTGCCATAGAGGAAGACAAGGACGGCAAGCGCTTTGAGGGCAGCTATGTTGACGACCTGCGCGACGGCGACTTCGTAGAGAAAGACCGTAACGGCAACATCGTGGCCCGGGGCACCTACACCCGAGGCCACCGCCAGAAGAGTAATTAATGTTTAACTTAAAACTAATAGATTATGGTTATTGACACAATTGAGAACCTGAGTAAGTATGTGGGGCTGAACCCCCTGTTTGCTGATGTTGTGGCATTCCTGGGGCAGAACGACCTGAACCAGCTGGAAGCCGGTAAGCACCTCATCAAGGATAAGGACTTGTTTGTAAACATCACCACCGCCAAGGGCCGGGGCAAAGAGGCTGCCACGCTGGAGACGCACATCAACATGATTGACATCCAGATACCGCTGGACACCGAGGAGACCTTCGGCTATACACCGCTCTGCGACCTGCCGGAGTTTGAGTATAATGCCGAGAAGGACATCACCAAGTACGGCACGACGCTGGCTCAGACCTACGTCACCTGCAAGCCCGGCCAGATGGCTATCTTCTTCCCCCAGGACGGCCATGCTCCCTGTATCTCAGAAAAAGAAGAAATCAAAAAAGCAATATTTAAAGTAAAGGTAGTATAACTATGGCAACGACAAAAAAGACAACGACGGCGAAGAAGACAACCGCCAAGAAACCGGCAACCAAGAAGGCTGCAGAGCCGGCAGCACCACAACATATCGGACTGGTACAGCACGACTCGTGGCTGGAGCCCTTTGAGGGTGCCATCCGCGGACGCCACGACCACGCCCTGTGGAAGATAGGACAACTGACACAGCAGGGCAAGAAGACGCTGAGCGACTTTGCCACCGGACACCTGTATTACGGACTGCATAAACTGGCTAAGGGATGGGTGTTCCGCGAGTGGGCACCTAACGCCACGGAGATTTATCTCATCGGCGACTTCAACAACTGGCAGGAGAGCGAGAAGTACAAGTGCAAGCGCATTGAGGGAACCGGCAACTGGGAGCTGAAACTCAGCGAAAAAGCCCTGAAGCACGGACAGCTGTACAAGATGAAGGTCAGGTGGAACGGTGGCGAGGGAGAGCGTATTCCCGCCTGGTGCCGCCGCGTGGTACAGGACGACCAGACAAAGGTTTTCTCAGCACAGGTGTGGAATCCCGAGCAGCCCTACGTCTGGAAGAAGAAGACGTTCAAGCCCGACAAGTCGCCGCTGCTCATCTACGAGTGCCATGTGGGTATGGGACAGGATGCCGAGAAGGTGGGCACGTATAAGGAGTTTACCGAGAACGTGCTGCCCCGTGTGAAGAAAGACGGCTACAATGCCATCCAGGTGATGGCCATCCAGGAGCACCCCTATTATGGCTCGTTCGGCTATCACGTCAGCTCGTTCTTTGCCCCCAGCAGCCGTTTCGGCACCCCTGAGGATCTGAAGGAGATGATTGACACGGCCCACAAGATGGGTATCGCCGTCATCATGGATATCGTACACTCCCATGCCGTGAAGAACGAGGTGGAGGGCCTGGGCAACCTCTGTGGCGACCCCAACCAGTTCTTCTATGCCGGCGACCGCCACGAGCATCCGGCCTGGGACTCGCTCTGCTTTGACTACGGCAAGGACGAGGTGATGCACTTCCTGCTGTCGAACTGTAAGTACTGGCTTGAGGAGTTCCACTTCGACGGCTTCCGCTTCGACGGCGTCACCTCCATGCTCTACTACAGCCACGGTCTGGGCGAGGCCTTCGGCGGCTACGGCGACTATTTCAACGGTCATGAGGACGACAACGCCATCTGCTACCTGACGCTGGCCAACTGCCTCATCCACGAGGTCAACCCCAAGGCTATCACCATTGCCGAGGAGGTGAGCGGCATGCCGGGGCTGGCTGCAAAGTTTGAGGACGGCGGCTACGGCTTCGACTACCGCATGGCGATGAACATACCCGACTACTGGATCAAGACCATCAAGGAGGTGCGCGACGAGGACATCAACGTGTGCTCCATCTTCTGGGAGGTAAGAAACCGCCGTCCCGATGAGAAGACTATCTCCTACTGTGAGAGCCATGACCAGGCACTGGTGGGCGACAAAACCATCATCTTCCGCCTCATCGATGCCGACATGTACTGGCACTTTGCCAAGAAGGACGTCAACGACATTGCGCAGCGCGGCATTGCCATGCACAAGATGATACGCTTAGTGACGGCAGGGGCCATCAACGGCGGCTACCTGAACTTCATGGGCAATGAGTTCGGACATCCCGAGTGGATAGACTTCCCCCGTGAGGGCAACGGCTGGAGCTACAAGTATGCACGCCGCCAGTGGAACCTGGTAGACAACCCCGACCTGTGCTACCATTGGCTGGGCGACTTCGACCAGAAGATGTTGGAGGTCATCAAGAGCCAGAAGAACTTCCAGGACACACCCGTCCAGGAGATTTGGCACGACGACGGCGACCAGGTGCTCTGCTTCATGCGCGGCGACTTGGTGTTTGTCTTCAACTTCTCGCCCACGCGCAGCTATACCGACTATGGATTCCTGGTACCCACGGGCTCCTACGATGTGGTGCTCAATACCGACTCTAAGGACTTCGGCGGCAACGGCTTTGCCGACGACTCGATGACCCATGTCACCAATTTCGACCCGCTCTACGTGCAAGATAAGAAGGAGTGGCTCAAACTCTATATTCCTGCTCGCTCGGCAGTGGTTCTGAAAAAGAATTAACAGCTGAATGTACAGACACTCAAGACCCCAAAACAATGGCACCACGGTGGTAAAAATCGTGTGTGCTATTGTTTTTGTTGCTTTCTCCTTCCTCTGGCTCTACGTGTTCCAGGCCGATATCCTTGCTGTGACGCAACACAGGCTCAGCAAGGGACAGACACACTATGACCCCCTCTGGGGAGCCTTGATTATCACTGCCATATTGTGGCTTCTGCAATGGGGCGTCAACTGGGCAGTACGACTGAACGGACGTACACATTCCCTGACGTGGATGCCGTCCATGCTGGTGCTGGCTGTGCTCACCTCTTACAGCACTGACTCTGGCAGTCCCTTCCCCTCTGCCTACTGGCTGTGGCTGGCACCTGTCCTGCTGCTGCTATGGGTACTGGGCGTGTGGGTGGCACGTGCGATACGGCCCTTTGAGAGAGACGCGTCGCGGAAACCGGTGGCCCGCAACCTTTGGGGCAATCTGCTGCTGGCGGCGTTGCTGATAACTGTCGTGGCTGCCACGTCAAACACCAATGCCGTCTGCCATTTCCGTGCTCATGCGGAGACGGCCCTGCTCAGAGGTGACAATGCTGAGGCCCTGCAGGCAGGAAGACGCTCGCTGGAGACAGATGCCAGTCTGATGATGCTGCGCATGTATGCCCTGTCACGCCAGGGACAACTGGCTGACAGGCTCTTTGAGTACCCCCTGGTGGCCTCAAGTGAGGCCATGCTGCCTACTACGCGTGCCGTCAGCCTGCTGCTCTATCCCGCCGACAGCCTGTACCGCTATTTAGGAGCCATACCGCGAAAGACGATGCGCCCCATGGACTACCTGCGTGCCATCATCCGTTCGGGACAGGCTAAGGCTGCTGCCGTCGACTATCTGCTCTGCGGCTACCTCATAGACCGCCGTCTGGACACTTTTGCCCGCGCGCTGAAGCAGTATTACACGGAAGGCGACAGCCTGCCACGCTACTACCGCGAGGCCTTGATTCTCTACAACCATAGGCACAGTCAGCCGGTGATGGTCTATCATGACCCGGTGCTTGACGAAGACTATGAGGATTTCAGGAAGACGGAAAACCAACACCCCCAGGTTAACGAGCGAAAGGGCAAGCTCCTTGAGACTTATGCCGACTCATATTGGTTCTATTACGATTATAACACGAATGAACCCTAACAACAACCCACTGAGATGACAATGAGAAAGACTACACCGGGAAACACCCCTGGCGACTACAGCCACTACACCGTGGAAGAGAAGGCGCCTCTGCTGGAATGGCTGCTGAAGAACGTCGGGCAGAGCCGTTCCAAGGTGAAGGCTACGCTGCAGGGACGCGGCGTCAAGGTAGACGGCAAGACGGTATCACAGTTTGACTACCAGCTGGAGCCCGGCATGAAGGTGGCGGTGTCGAACACGAAGCGTAACCAGAACGGCTTTAAGAACCGCTATGTGAAAATAGTGTACGAAGACCGCTGGCTCATCGTCGTTGAGAAAGCCACAGGCATCCTGTCGATGGCGGCAGGACACTCCACGCTGAACGTCAAAGCCGTCCTCGATGACTATTTCAAGAAGTCGAGACAGCGCTGCACTGCCCATGTCGTACACCGCCTGGACCGCGACACCAGCGGACTGATGGTGTATGCCAAGGACATGGAGACGGAGCAGATACTGGAGCACAACTGGCACGACATTGTCTACGACCGCCGCTATGTGGCGGTGGTGAGCGGTGAGATGGAGCAGGACGAAGGCACCATCTCCAACTGGCTGAAGGACAACAAAGCCTACGTCACCTACTCCTCGCCCGTGGACAACGGCGGAAAATTCGCCATTACGCACTTTCACGTCCTGGACCGTACGACGGAGCACTCGCTGGTGGAGTATAAGCTTGAGACAGGACGGAAGAACCAGATACGTGTACACTCGGCAGACATGGGGCATCCTGTGTGCGGCGATACGAAGTACGGCAACGGCGACGATCCGCTGCACCGTCTGTGCTTGCATGCCTGGCTGCTGTGCTTCACCCACCCGGTGACGAACCAGCCGATGGAGTTTGAGACGCCCATACCGGTGGCTTTCAGAAAACTATTTAAATGAGACTATGGGAAATATAGGTTATTATCTGTTTATCTTAGCAGCCATCATCGTGGCCTTCCTTATTATTAAAAAGGTGACGACGTGCATGGTGAAGTCTGTGGTGCTCATCATTCTGGCCGTTGTGTTGGCCGCAGTCTATTATCTCTACCTCAGATGACGAGCGAATATCAGATACGCGTCCTGCCGCAGGTGGCTGCCGATGAACAGCATCTGAAGGCGTGGCTGGCAGAGGAGAAGGGATTTGACGTGCGCACATGCCATGGCGTGCGCATCCTGAAGCGCAGCATCGATGCCCGGCAGCGTACCATCTATGTGAACCTGAAGGTGCGTGTCTATATCAACGAGATGCCTGCTGACGATGAATACCAGCACACGGAATACCAGGATGTGTCGGAACGCCCGCAGGTCATCGTCGTCGGGGCAGGCCCCGGCGGACTGTTTGCTGCGCTGCGGCTCATAGAACTGGGCTTGCGCCCGGTGGTGCTGGAGCGTGGCAAGAACGTTCACGACCGCAAGAAAGACCTGGCCGTCATCTCGCGGACGCAGCAGGTGGACGGCGAGAGCAACTACTGCTTTGGCGAGGGTGGGGCAGGTGCCTACTCTGACGGAAAACTCTACACCCGCTCGAAGAAACGCGGCAACACGGAGAAGATTCTGAACGTGTTCTGCCAGCACGGGGCTTCGACGGCCATCCTGGTGGATGCCCATCCGCACATAGGCACAGACCGGCTGCCGAAGGTGATTGAAAACATGCGCAACACCATCATCGGCTGTGGCGGCGAAGTGCATTTCCAGACCAAGATGACACGGCTGCTACTGGACGGCGACAAGGTGGTGGGCGTGGAGACCAGCAACGGAAAGCAGTTCCTGGGGCCGGTCATCCTGGCTACAGGCCACAGCGCCCGCGACGTGTACCGCTATCTGTATGATGCCAGGATTGAGATAGAGGCGAAGGGGATAGCCGTCGGCGTGCGACTGGAGCACCCGTCGGTGCTGATAGACCAGATTCAGTACCACTCCAAACAGGGACGGGGCAGATACCTGCCTGCGGCTGAGTATGCCTTCGTGACGCAGGTGGACGGGCGTGGCGTGTATTCGTTCTGTATGTGTCCGGGAGGCTTTGTCATCCCTGCCGCCACCGACAAGGAGCAAATCGTGGTCAACGGCATGAGTCCTGCCAGCCGAGGCTCGGCGTGGTCGAACAGCGGCATGGTGGTTGAGGTAAGGCCGGAGGATGTGGAAGGCGACGGACCGCTGAAGGTCATGAGATTCCAGGAGGAGATGGAGCGTGCCTGCTGGCAACAGGGTAACCGGCGGCAGACGGCCCCCGCCCAACGTATGGCCGACTTCGTGAACAACCGCCTGAGTTACGACCTGCCTAAGAGCTCCTACGCTCCGGGACTGGTGTCCAGTCCGCTGCACTTCTGGATGCCGCCTGTCATCAGCCGGCGCTTACAGGAAGCCTTCATGGTGTTTGGACGCCAGGCCCACGGCTTCCTGACTAACGAGGCAACGCTGATAGCCGCAGAGACACGCACCAGCAGTCCTGTTCGTATCGTGCGCGATGACCATACTTTACAGCACATCAGGCTCCAGGGACTCTTCCCATGCGGCGAAGGGGCAGGCTATGCAGGCGGTATCGTTTCGGCAGGCATTGACGGCGAGCGATGTGCAGAAATGTGTGCCGAATATCTGAAGCCATAAAAAATAATTGGAATATCCTTGGATGTTCCAATTTTTTTTCTTATCTTTGCCACATAGAAATGTAAACCTTTAAAAATATAACGCTATGAATAAGGAGGATAAATTTGTTATTACCATCAGCCGGCAATTCGGTACGGGTGGTCATGAGATTGGAGTGGAACTGGCACGCCGTCTTGGTGTCAAGTTGTTGGATAAGCAGATTCTGAATGAAGTGGCCAGACGAATCAATGCCGTGGAGGAGGCCGTGGAAAGGATAGAATCGCGGAATCCGCTGTGGCGCGACGACTTCACAAACTTCTATCGCAACTATATGGCCGGAGCCGAGTATAACGGTGCCGAACATGACAAGACCAGCCATGAACTGTTTGAGGCACAGGCAGAGGCCATCCGCAAGATAGCAAGCGAGGAGTCGTGTGTGATTATCGGCCGTTGCGGTTTCGATATTTTCCGCAATCATCCTAATGCCCTGAAGATTTTCGTTCACTCGCCCTTAGACTGCCGCAAGCGCCGCATTGCCGAGAAGTATGACCTGAACGAGCACGATGCTGCAGCCATGATTGTTGACAACGACTACAGCAGGGAACTTTACACGAAAACTTATACCGGCAGTGACTGGCAGGATGCCCGCAACTACGACATCTCGCTGAATGTAAGGATGTTTGGCGTTAACGGTGCCGTAGACTTCCTGATGCGTGCTATAGAAGGCTAAGGTATAACGCTTCGTAACGGCGAGCTACTGACAGATAGTCATGGTGACGGCGGACGTAGGCTACGCTCTGCCGTTTCAGGTCTTCAATGCGCTCGGGGTGTAGTATGAGCTGCTCCATGGCGTCGTACACACTCTGGTAGGAGGGTTCGACGTTGATGATGGGGCGCAGTTCCTGCTCCCGGATGATGTCGTAGTTCTCTGGTTCGCCACCGCCAATGCAGATGATGCCCTTCGACATGGCCAGTAGGGAATTCATGGAGGGCGTGTAGGAGTACAGTTGGTCGAGGATGGCGTCGGAACCCTCCATGAGTTGTGTGTACTGGCTGAAGGGCACGCCATCGGCCACGTTCAGCTTCATGCGGTGGCCGTATCGCTGTTGAAGGTCTTTGGCCGCCTGTAGCATGATGTCAGTCCCTTTGTACTGGCTGCGCCCACGGCTGATGCCTATGAAGAAGCAGACTTTTGAGCGCTGGCAACGGCTGGTGGTGCTGTGCTCCGGCAGGCGGATGGGAAGGGGTATGAAACAGGTTTTCTGAGGGAAAACCGGACGGTAGCAGACATCGTACTCATAGAGACAGGTGACAATAGCGTCGGCATCGGTAGCAATGGTCTTGTTAAGTTGCTCCTTGGCTGTTCCCATCCAGTCGTGCTGTTCACGCAGGGCAGAGGCGTCAGTGCGCAGTTGGCTGCCGATATTGAAATCGCTGTAGCGCAAGGGCTTCTGCGTGGTACAGGTGTTTACCCAGTACCAGTCCATGCCATAGGCTCCTAAAACCAAGCGCTTGTTGTGGCGGCGCAAATAGCGGTAGATACCAGACAGGCGCTCAGCGCGCAACTCCAGAAACATGGGGTTGATGAGCTGTACAATGTCGTAACCCCGTAATAGCGGCAGCAGACGGTGGACGCGGCACCACAGACGCAGGCCGCCGAAAGGACCTTCGGGACGGCTGACATCTATATCTCTTGGATAATTCTTCCAGAAATCACCGTTGGAGACAACTGTCACCCGATGTCCCTGCTGCCGCAGGCCTTCGGCCAGTGTCCAGTGGACGTTGCTGTATTCACCTATCAACAGAATCTTCATCGCTCCTTGTTTATCATGGGAAGAACGTTCATGAGCAGGCTCAGCCCCATGGTGCTGTTGGTGAGACGGCGGAACCACTTGTACTTGGTGGTATAGTCACGGTCAGGCAAGGGGAAAAGCCCGTCATCCTGCAACTGCTGCAACTTCCTGTTAAGGTATTGCCGGTCACGGGTCTGGGTGATGATGTTGTAGATATAGTCCATGGTCAGCTGGGCTACACGCCGGCTGAGAGCCAGACGGTCGCTCAGTGGCAACGTGTCGGCCAGGTGATGGAGCTTTCTGATAACTAACAGGTTGTCGTTCAGCCTCTTGATGACCTGGCGCTTGTCGGTTTCCGTCGTGATGGAGTGGGGACGGTGACGGTAGAAATAGGCCTGGGCATCGGTAGAGCAGACGGTTTCTGCACGTAGCAGCAGTTGCGGGGTGAACTCCTCGTCCTCATGGTAGATGCCCGGTGTGAAGCGAAGTTCGCCCAGAATCAGCCTGCGGAAGATGTAACAGCAAGCTGTGGCCTGCAGGTTGTGCTGGCTAAGAAACTCGGTCCCGCTTTTCAAGTCGCTAGTATTGAAGGTGGCTTCGCCGTTAGTGTTGCCATCGGTGAAGTCGAACATCACCACATCGGGGTGACGGTAGCGTACCAGGTCAAGACAGTGCTCGTAGGGTGAGCGTAGCAGGTAGTCGTCAGCATCGACAAACTGCACATACTGCCCGCTGGCTATCTGCAAGCCACGGTTACGGGCCTCGCTGAGTCCGGCGTTGCGTTGGCGTACATATATCATGTCGTCAGCATACTTGGACAGTTCCGCTAACGGACTCTGTGCTGAGCCGTCGTCGATGACGATGACTTCGCGCTCGCTGCTGTTGAGTGAAAGTGCCATGATGCTTTCTAAACACTGGCACAGCATGGGTGTGGGAATATTGTAACAGGCAACAATAAAGGAAATCAACGGCGCCGGATGATGGTTCTGAAAAGTTTGTTGGCTTTGCATAACTTGTTAATACCTAATAGTTTGAGTAATATTGTTTTTGCGTTGTTTGCTTTGTAGACGGGCCTGTCTTCAACAACAGGATAATTCCCGGTAAGTTCGTAGGTGAATATCTGGATATTGACCAGATGGAGATAGTAATCCTCGTTGTTATAGGCCGAGAACTGAGGGATGCGGGTGATGCCTATATGGGCGTCTAACAGCATCTGCCATGCCCGCCCGTCGGCGGTGGCGGTTATGCCGCCGGCGTTGTAGCAGTAGTGGTATACCCCCTTTGAACAGGTGGCTACGACGCTGGCCGACAGCAGTAGTTGGGGCAGGGTGTAGGCATCTTCAAAGAGCTTGCCCACAGGAAACCTGATGCTGCGGAACAGGTGGCGCTTGTAGATTTTGTTCCAGGCGTATGTGTGCAGGTAGGCTTTGGTGCCGTACCAGTACTCACTGGCGGAGGTGTATGACTGGTCTGGGAAAGTCAGCAGATGCTCCTTGGCTGACCCTTCGTGCTGAATGACGGGAAATTCCAGAATGTCGTATTCCGGATGGTGGCCTAAGATGTCGAGCAGTTGCCGGAAGGAACCGGGCTCTATGTAGTCGTCAGAATCGATGAAAGCAATATATTGGCCGGTGGCAGCCTCAAGGCCGTGGTTCCTGGCATCGCTGAGTCCGCCGTTGCTCTTGTGGATGACGCTTATCCGCTGGTCGCGCTCCTGCCATTCGTCGCACAGCAGGGGGCTTTGGTCTGTGGAGCCGTCGTCGACTAATATGATTTCAATATCGGGGATGGCGGCGCCTGCCACACTCTCTATGCAGCGGTTGAGTGTGGATGCAACGTTGTAGACGGGTATGATGATGCTCAGTAGTGTCATTGCGGCTGGTTTCCCAATGGTGTTTTCTATGCCTGGCCAATCAGTTTCTTGAGTTTCATTTTCACGGTCCAGGGCAATGCCTGGACAAAGAACTGGATGGTGTTGTACTTCCAGTAACTGAGACGGTAGGCCAGGAATTCTGACCATTGCAGGTTGCTGAGGCCCTGCGGTGTCAGCGCCATGGCCCGTAAGTCCTTGTCCTTCTGACGGCTCAGGAGCGTTGCCGGAACTTCTCCCTTCTTGCGGATGATGCTGACGATATGGCCGTTGTCGCAGACGGAAACGCTGATGTCGGCAAAGTCTTTTACCAGGTCGTTGACATTCCATGACTGTTCCTTGTTCCAGATAATCAGCTGTCCGTCCGCTTGTGTGATGTTGTACTGGTGAAAGCCTTTGTAATGCTCCATCTCGGCCTCGTTAGGATGATGATTCAGGTAGAGGATGCCGCCCGGATGCAGCGTGTTGACAGACTCCAATATGCCTTGCATGGGGTGGGCAGAATGGTCAAGGGCATTTTGAATGATTACCAGCGAGACATCGTGATGGGGGAAGAAGTCGGAAAGATATTCCATCATGCCAAACTCTATCTGCGGCACGTCTCTGTGGTGTCTTTTGAGAATCTGGTTGAAATAGGGTGCCAAGGGGTCTACATAATGAATGTCAAGTGGCTTGGCCTCTTTGCCGTCTGTCAGGAAATTGCCTGTGGCATAGCTCATGCCGCACCCTACATCGAGTACCTTGGGATGCTGAAGATGTCTGAGGAAATGGTTGGCGTCGAAATGCTCTAATGTGATGGTGCTGTTATACGCCGACCAGTTCATAGTCCCCTCAAAGGTGTGGTTCCAGCGGTAGACATTGTTCCAGAAGGCTACTTCGTAGGCAATGCCCTGCCTCCACTTGTCCCAGATGCTGACGGAGTTACTCATGTTATTTGCACATTTTTATGCAAAGGTACTAATTACCCTATAAAAAGCCAAAATTCTTTTGGTTTTTTATGCAAAAATGTGTAATTTTGCGGCCGATTTACGCAAAAGAATGAAGGAAGAGGCAGGCGGCAGTTACAACCACGTGCTAAAGTACACAAGTGTCTTTGGTGGTGTTCAGGGCTTAATCATACTGATTAGTCTTGTTCGCAACAAGGCTATGGCACTGTTGTTGGGAGCCAGCGGAATGGGTTTCAATGCCCTTCTCTTGTCGGTACAGAGTTTTGCCTCACAGTGTACCAACCTGGGCATCTCATTTGGCGCCGTCCCAAAGTTGTCGGAACTGTATGAACAGGGACAGCACGAAAAGATGGAGTACTATGTACAGGTGGTTCGCCTGTGGAGTTGTATTGCTGCCATGCTGGGCTTCTTGTTCTGTGTGACCATCAGTCCTCTTCTTAACACGATGACTTTTACGTGGGGTAACCACACGCTCCACTATGCCCTGCTGGCCGTGTCGGTATCTATGAGTGCTGTCTGTGCCGGCGAGTTGGTGGTGTTGAAGAGTACCAGGCGACTGGGCGTGCTGGCACGTCTTCAGGTGTACACGGCTCTCTCGTCTGTGCTGTTGTCGATACCGTTGTTTTTCTTATGGGGGGTGTCGGGCATTGTCCCGTCGATTATATTGATGGCAGCCTGCTCTTTGCTGACGACCATATACTATTCGTTCCGCTGTTTTCCGTATCGGCTGCGTTTCAGCAGGCAGCAGCTGAGCGACGGGTTTAGTATCGTCCGTCTGGGATTGTCGTTCGTCATGGCAGCTGCCATAGGCAGTGCCTCGGAGATGTTTATCCGCTCCTTTCTGAATGTGGAAGGCAACCTGGATGCTGTGGGATTGTATAACACGGGCTATATGCTTACCATTACATACGCCGGCATGGTGTTCTCCTCTATGGAGACCGACTTCTTCCCAAGACTGTCGGCGGTAAGCAAGGATATACCCACTACCAATCTGACGGTAAACCGGCAGATGGAGGTGTCGCTGCTGCTGCTTTCGCCTATGCTCGTCGGCATGCTGATGGTATTGCCGGTTCTTGTCCCCATGTTGTTCACTCAGGATTTCATGCCGGTAGTGCAGATGGGGCAGATAGCTGTCATAGCCATGTATTTCAAGGTGATGACAATGCCCGTAGCATATATCACCCTGGCTCGCAGCCGTTCGTTATCTTATCTGCTGCTCGAGTCAGCTTATTTTATGGTATTGGTGGCTTCTATCGTAGTAGGCTTCAACTGTTGGGGAATATGGGGCACGGGTGTGGCCATCGTTGTTGCCCATGTGGCGGAATGGCTGATAGTATGGGGCTATGCCTACTGGCAGTACCAATATCGTTGTACGTGGGCTATTGCACGCTATGTTGCCGTACAGCTGACTGTTGGCTTGCTTGCTTTTGCTGTGTCCCTGGCTTCCGACGGCTTGAACTACTGGATAGCAGAAGCCGCACTGGTGTTGGCCAGCACGGCTTATTCGCTGTATATCCTGCGTCAAAAGACGCATCTGTGGCAGAAGTTATGCCAGAGGTTCAGAATCTGAAGTCGAGTTCAACGTCTACCAGGTTGTAGTCGTGCTTAGTCAGTGAACGGTCGTTCACGTGCGAATATTCCAGATGAAGTTCCAGATTCTTGGTGAAGTAATAGTTCAGACCGCACTCCACCTGATTGACTGACGTGCCCCATTCCTTCTGCGGACGGTAAGACTGGTAGCGGGCCTTGGCGTGCAGCTTGGACTTGATGATGGGAACAATGCCAAAAGCATACCAGCCGTCGGCCTTGTTGCCCTTGCTGTAGTCTATCTCGCGGACGTTGCTGGCGGCAGCGGCAGCCCCCCATCCCTCACTGTGCAGATACTCGGCACGGAACATGTATTCGCCTGTGCTGTATTCAGCAGAGAGGGCGTAGCGGTTCTTCTCAACGCTGCGGGTCTGTTTGGTCACGGGGTCGAGCATGTTGCCGCGAGAGCCTGTCCATCCGAAGGCACCGATACGCAGGCCCTTGATAGGCATGACCCACAGGCCGCCGATGATATCCTTGCGGTTGTCTTGGTCTTTCATATTGACTCCTTCACCGTTGTAGACGCCTACCTGATAGTGCAGCAGACGGCGTCCGTTGCTGTTGGGGAGCAGGTCGCCGGAAAACTGTAAGCCAATGTCGCGGCCGCCAGAGGAACGCTCACCAGTACGGTCACCAAAACCTGAGAGACGGTTAATGACATCGGCGTAGCTACGCCAGCCCTGGGTGATGGGGTGGGTGGGGTTTTCGTAGGTGAAGGCACGCTTGAACTGTCCGGCACGTATCTTGAACTCGGGGTATTTGCGCCACTCTGCATAGAGGTCTACCAGCTGTACGGTGGGCTGTCCGGGGCCCGTAGCATTGGTGCCCTGAATCTGTGCCCGCCAGTCGAAGTCGCCAATCTTGCCATCGAGGATGAAACGTGCCAAGCGCAGGTTGAAGGTGTTGCTGTGAGCACCATCCTTGTCTTCACCCTGATACTGCAGCATGCCGTAGCCACTGAACTTGATGTTCTTCACCCACTGGGGCACTTCGATAGTGGATGACTGTGTGGTGCTCTGCACCTCCTGCTCCTCAGCATTTGCGGTGAGTGCGAAAGCCATAAGGCTCATTGTCAAAAGTTTTCTCATAGTTTGTTATCGTTTGGTTAGTAATACAACATTCTCTACGTGGGGGGTATGGGGGAACATGTCGACGGGCTGTACGGCTGTTACGCTGTAGGCCTCGTCCATCATCTGCAGGTCGCGGGCTTGTGTGGCGGGGTTGCAGCTGACGTAGACGATACGGTGGGGAGCAGCGTTGAGGATGGTCTTCACCACGTCGGGATGCATGCCGGCACGTGGCGGGTCGGTGATGATGATGTCTGGACGTCCGTGCTCGCTGATGAAGTCGTCGGTAAGGATGTCCTTCATGTCGCCGGCATAGAACAGCGTGTTAGTGATGCCGTTCAGCTCGGAGTTGACCTTGGCGTCCTCAATAGCCTCAGGCACGTACTCGATGCCGATGACCTGACGGGCCTGGCGCGCCACGAAGTTGGCAATGGTGCCTGTGCCGGTATAGAGGTCGTAGACCAGTTCGCTGCCCGTCAGACCTGCCAGTTCGCGAGCGACGCTGTAGAGGTGGTAGGCCTGCTCGGTGTTGGTCTGGTAGAACGACTTGGGACCCACTTTGAAGCGGAGGTCTTCCATCAGTTCGTAAATATAGTCTGTGCCTTTGAACGTCAGTATCTGCTGGTCGCCGATGGTGTCGTTGCACTTCTGGTTGTCCAAGTAGAGCAGCGAGGTAATCTCCGGAAACTTGTCGGCAACATGCTGGAGCAGAGCCTTGGCCTCACGTTCGCCGCCGGTCTCGTCATAGTGGAACTGGATGATAACCATCAGCTCGCCTGATACCGAGTTGCGGAAGATGATGTCGCGGAGCAGTCCCACCTGTGACCTGAGGTCGAAGAACGACAGCCCGCTGGCAACGGCATACTCGCGTATGTCGTTGCGGATGCGGTTGTGCAGGTCGTCCATCAGCCAGCACTTCTCAATGGGCAGAATCTTGTCGAAAGCGCCGGTAATATGGAAGCCGATGGCGGGACGGTCCTTCAGACTCTGACTCTCGTCGTTGGGCAGCGTCACAATCTCCTCCTTCGTCAGATAACGCTTGTTGGCACAGCCGAAGTCGAGCTTGTTGCGATATTCTTGAGTCTTGACACTGCCGAGGATGGGCCTGAACTCTGGCAATTGTATCTTGCCGATGCGTGTGAGCTGGTCGTAGACCTGCTGCTGCTTGAACTTGAGCTGCTCGTCGTAGGGCAGGTTCTGCCACTTGCAGCCGCCGCAGACACCGAAGTGCTGGCAGAAGGGCGTTGCGCGTACATTACTATATCTAATAAATCGTACCACCTCGCCCTCGGCAAAGGAGTGCTTCTTACGCTTTATCTGTATGTCGCAGACATCGCCGGGCACACAGAAGGGTACGAACACCACCAGGTCGTTCCAATGGAACAGGCACTTGCCCTCGGCGGCTACAGCCTCAATGGTTACTTCCTCCAACAGAGGTAATGGTTTCTTGTTTCTTGCCATAATTCAGAATTTTGGCTGCAAAGGTACGAAAAAAATCTTATTTCTTGGCCGTGGTACACTCATTAACTAAATAAACAATGTTCAGATAGGGAATGCCCGTGTTCGACTCCAGGCCAATCTCGCAGGTACGGCTGTTGGAGTAGCCCACCTCAATATGATGCTCCTCTATCTGCGGACGCAGCTTGCGCAGGCCGTAGCGGTTAAGCTCGGGGAATGTGAATCCGCGGTCGCCGGCAAAGCCACAGCAGCCCACGCCCTCAGGCAGGTAGACCTTGGTAGAACACATACGGGCCAGTTGTATCAGGTCGTCGGCAACGCCCATCTCACGTGTCGAGCACGTCAGGTGGAGGGCAATGGGACGGTCGATGGGATGGAAGTTCAGACGCGGTACCAGGTACTTGGTGATAAACTCTGCCGGCTCATAGAGCTTCATCTTTGTCATCACGCGGCGCATGCGGTGCAAGCAGGGACTCTGGGCGCACAGCACGGGGTATTTGCCCTCCTCTGAGGCTTTCCAAAGCGCTTGTTCCAGCTCGGCACTCTTACGGTCGGCAATGTCGAGCATGCCCTTCGACTCCCATATCTGTCCGCAGCACATGCGGTCCATGCCCTCTGGGAAGATGGCCTCGTAGCCGGCCTTGGCCAGCAGTTGAATGACCTCGTCGACCAGTGCATGCTTTTTGTTGTGTTCCTTCGAGAGACCCATCGTCTGGTTGATGCAGCTGGGGAAGTAAACAACTTTTAGCGGAGAGTGGTTTTCGGGCTTGTCATGGTGAGGCAGTGAGCGCTCAATGATAAACTGTGTGAGGTCTGACGGCTTAGGTTGCCGTTTCTTCTTGGGCATGGCTGTTGTCCAAAGCGGCAGGCCCATCTTGTTCATAGTACGGCAGATAGTGGTCATCAGCGTCGGTCCCAGTGTGATGTGTCCCATGTGGGCCACGTCGAGCACCACGCGTAACCCCTGCTTGATGCCCGCCATGTGGTTGGCGGCAAACTCTCCCACCTGGTAGCCCATCTTGTTGTCGAGCATGTCCATCTGGCGGATAAGATGCGTCAGTTCGCCCGTGTTAATCTTCATGGGGCACGATGTGGAGCACAGACCGTCGGTGGCACAGGTCTGGTCACCGTAATACTTATACTGTCTGCGCAGGGTGGCCACGCGTTCGGGGTTCTCGCCGGTGGCCTCCAAATGGCGTATCTCGCGCTGCACGGCAATGCGCATACGTGATGAGAGCGTTAGACCGCACGACATACAGTTCACCTCGCAGAAGCCGCATTCTATGCACTTGTTGGCACGTTGTACCTGTCGGATGGTCTCCTGGGCTGTCGAACGGCTGCTGTCCATGAGGTGGTGGCCTCCGTCGGGCACGCGGCTGAAGTCAAAGTCGAGAACGGGCAGTGGCTTCAGGCACTTAATGAAGCACTCGGGATCGTCGTTAAAGATGACACCCTGGTTCAACAATCCTTCGGGATCGAAAATCTTCTTCAGTTCCTGCATCACGGCAAAGGCAGCCTCGCCCCATTCGTACTTCACGAAGGGAGCCATGTTGCGACCAGTGCCGTGCTCAGCCTTCAGCGAGCCGTCATAACCCTCGACCACCAGGCTGGCCACATCGCGCATCATCTCTTCGTAGCGCTTCACCTCCTGATCGTTCTCAAAACTCTGGTTTAGGATAAAGTGGTAGTTGCCCTCAAAGGCATGGCCGTAGATACAGGCATCGTGGTAGCCGTGGTCGCTGATGAGTTTCTGCAGACGCACGGTGGCTTCCGGCAGACTCTCTATGGGGAAGGCCACATCCTCAATAAGGCAGGAGGTGCCCACGGGACGGGTGCCGCCGACACTGGGGAAGATGCCGGAGCGGATGGCCCAGTACTTGCCGTAGACGGCAGGGTCTTCAGTAAATTCTGCAGGTATGTACAGGCGATAGCCCGACAAGCAGTTCTTGATGGTCTCAATCTTCTCCAGCAACTGCTCATGGGTGATACCCTTTGTCTCGGTCAGTATAGCTGTCAACCCCTTGTAGTCGCCAGGTTCCACGCCGGCTATCTTTCCTGCATCCACATCTTTCTTATACTGCAGGTAGACGGGGTCGTCAACAGAACTGAGGGATTTGTAGTCGAGCATCTCGGCACTCTTGACAACCAGTTGCTCGGCACTCATCTGCAGGTCTTCATCGCCGGCCTTCAACTGCTTCATGGCCACCACGGCTTCACAGCTCTCTTTCATAGTGAGGAAATAGACCATGGCAGAAGCCTTGAAGGGGTAGTCGTGAAGGGTCTTCATGGTGACCTCAGAGACAAAGGCCAGCGTACCCTCAGAGCCTACCATCAGGTGGGCAATGATGTCGAAGGGGTCGTCGTAGGCTATCAGCGGACGCAGGTTCAGACCGGTAACATTCTTGATACTGTACTTGCGGCTGATGCGCCCAGCCAGCGTTTTGTCGTTTCTGACGCGGTCGCGGAGGGTTTCTATCTTGCTGATAAAGTCAGGGTGACTCTGGCGGAAAGCCTTGCGACTCTCCTCACTTCCAGTATCGAGCACTGTTCCGTCGGTCAGGACGATACGGGCCGATACCAGCATGCGGTCGCTGTTGGCATGGACACCACAGTTCATGCCCGAGGCGTTGTTACACACAATACCGCCGACCATTGCAGAGCCGATGCTGGCAGGGTCGGGAGGGAATACACGTCCGTAGGGTTTCAGTATCTCGTTGACCTTGGCACCGACAATGCCGGGCTGCAAGCGGATGGTGTCTTGTCCGGGGCCTATCTCGTAGCGCTCCCAGTGCTTGCCAGCTACAATGAGTACGGAATTGCTCAGACTCTGACCCGAGAGCGACGTTCCAGCCGCCCTGAAGGTGAAGGGCAGGTGGTGCTTCTTACACGTCTTTACAATATTTGAAACCTCCTTCTCGCTGTCGCTGCGTATGACCACTTGAGGAATTTCACGATAAAAACTGGCATCTGTACCCCATCCGAGAGTACGTAGCTCGTCGGTGTAAATACGCTCAATGGGAAGAAACTGCTGAATGTCACTAAGGAAATTTTGATAGGCTTTAGTCATAATATAGGGATTTTATACGTGCAAAGATACGAAAAACTTTGACTTTACCAAATTTTATTCATAAAATATTTGTGGTTTGCAAAAAAAATAGTAAATTTGGCCACGAAAACAAACCCTTAAAACTAAAAATCCTATGGCAGCACTTGTTTCTGTTATTCCTATTGTACTGCTCTTTGTTCTGATGATGGGCCTGAAGATGTCGGGCTGGAAGAGCGCGTTGATAACCCTTGCAGTCACCATTCTGTTGGCTCTGTTTGCAGCCCCGGCACTGGACATTGTACCTGCGAAGTATGCCGATACGTCAGTGGCAGGCATCGCACTTTGGTCGGTCATTGAGGGCATGCTGAAGGCCTGCTTCCCAATCATCCTTATTATTATTTGTGCCATCTTCAGCTACAACATACTCTGCGAGACAAAGGAGATAGAGACCATCAAGACACAGTTCATACAACTGACGTCGGACAAGGGCCTTCTGGTGCTGCTGCTGACATGGGGTTTTGGAGGCGTACTTGAAGGCATGGCCGGCTTCGGCACGGCTGTTGCCATCCCTGCTGCCATCCTCATAGGCTTAGGCTTCAAACCCATGTTCTCGGCCGTTATCTGTCTGGTTGCCAATACGGTGGCAGTAGGCTTCGGCGCTGTAGGACTGCCAGCAACGACCTTGGCAAACGAGGTGGCTGGTGAACTGACAGGCGGCATGGCCAGTCATGAAATGCTTTGCGAGATTTCCACGTACATTATTATACAGTTGTCGCTCATGTTCTATATCACGCCGTTCCTCATTCTGATGATGACCGACCGGACGAAGATTATCAAGAATATCACGCTGGCGCTTTTTGTTGGTACACTGTCTATCATCATCCAGTTCAGCTGTGCCTATTTCATTGGTCCTGAGACACCCGCCATATTGGGTAGTGTAGGTTCTATCATAGCCATGCTTATCTATAACAAACTGTTCCTGCGCCATGAGTCGGAACAGGATGTGGTGCATGTCGAGAAGAAGAAGTTTGGTGCCATGAAGACCTTCAAGGCCTGGAGCGTCTACGGATTCATCATCTTCTTTATCCTGATATCCAGCAAGATATTCCCCGACATTAATGCTTTGCTGAAATCGACACTTGTTACGAAGATTCAGTTGCCCGTTATAGGTAACACCTTCTCGTTTGGCTGGCTGTCGAACGCAGGTCTGATGGTGTTCCTCGGTGCCATGATTGGCGGATTGATTCAGGGACTGACCTTCGGCCGCTTAATGAAACTGCTTGCCAAGACCGCCGTTAACCTGCAGAAGACCGCCCTCACCATCTGCTGTCTGGTAGCTCTCGCCTCGCTGATGAACAATACAGGTATGACGCTCTCTATTGCCACAGGACTGGTTGCTGTAACTGGCTCTGCCTATCCTTTCTTCGCACCGCTCATTGGTTCTATAGGCACCTTCGTCACAGGCTCTGCTACGTCGGCTAATATCCTCTTTGGTAAGTTGCAGGCAGCTGCAGCAGGACAGCTGGGACTTGTCAACGATGCACAGTTCTTTGGTGTCAGCGGTAACGAGACCAACTGGTTGGCAGCAGCCAACTGTGCCGGCTCAGAGGGTGGCAAACTGCTTTCGCCGCAGTCCATCGCCATTGCAACGGCAGCATGTGACATGGAAGGCCAGGATGGTGACATCATGCGTAAGACGCTGCCATTTGCCATCTTCTGGATTCTGATGAACGGCCTAATGGTGTTCCTGGGGCTGAACGTCATCTGATTCGGATAAGTGATACAATAAAGTTATGCATGGGCGGAGACAGAAAATCCGCTCATGCATTTTTTTTAAATCTTTTCAGTTTTTATGCAATGTATTTTCATTTTTTTTTGTACCTTTGCGGCAAATTCAGAAAATTTTGTTATAACGTTATATTTTTTTATGAATTTCACTTTGTTAATTACCGTCTTACTGACGGCATTTACATTGGTGGCGGCAGCTTACCTCGTTGCTAAGCTTATTGGTCCACGCTCCTATGCAAAGGTGAAAGGCGAGCCATACGAGAGTGGCATACCCACTCGGGGCACGTCGTGGATTCCTGTGAGTATTGGCTTCTACCTGTTCGCCATCTTGTTCCTCATGTTCGATGTGGAAACGGTGTTTCTGTATCCATGGGCGGTAGTAGTGAAGGACTTCGGAGCGATGGCACTGCTGTCAATCGGGTTCTTCCTGTTAGTGTTGGTTTTAGGCCTGGCTTACGCCTGGCGGAAAGGAGCTTTGGAATGGAAATGAAACCGAAAATCAAGAGCATTCCTTACGACGAGTGGAACGATAACGAGTCGTTGGAGAAGATTATCGACGAGTTGCATGAGGGTGGCGTGAACGTCATCACCGGCTCGCTCGACAAGTTGATTAACTGGGGCCGTGCCAACTCGCTGTGGTCGCTGACGTTTGCTACGTCGTGCTGCGGCATTGAGTTTATGGCCTGTGGCTGTGCACGCTATGACTTCGCCCGTTTTGGTTTCGAGGTGACGCGTAACTCTCCACGTCAGGCCGACCTGATTATGTGTGCAGGTACCATCACCCACAAGATGGCTCCGGCCATGAAGCGCCTGTACGACCAGATGGCTGAGCCTAAGTATGTGATTGCCGTCGGTGGCTGCGCCATCAGTGGTGGCCCGTTCAAGTCGAGCTACCATGTGGTGAAAGGCATCGAGGAGATTGTTCCCGTCGATGTGTTTATCCCCGGCTGCCCCCCACGTCCAGAAGCTATCATGTATGGCATGATGCAGCTGCAGCGTAAGGTGAAGGCCGAGAAATTCTTCGGCGGTGCCAACCACAAGCAGACGGCTGCTGAGAAGGAACTGGGTGTGTCGAACATGGAGTTGACGTTCCGCGAGAAACACGGCGACCATCGTCGTGAGCCGATTGTTGTGACCGACGTCCCTGAAGATTTTTTAAAAACGACAACAGAGACAACTAATACAACATCTGGTTCTTTCGAGCCGGCAAAGGAAAAGTTGTCCAAGTTGTCAGGGTTGTCGTCTGAAAATAAAGAGGAGGAGAAGGCATGAAGTTAGAATTCCTATCATTTGAGTTTGACAAGTTCGCACAGGAGATGCAGAACTTGAGGGAGAAGAAAGGTTTCGACTACCTGGTTACCATTGTCGGTGAAGACTTCAGCGGAACTCCGGATTGCAAATCCGGAGAAACACTTGGCTGTATTTACATTCTTGAGAACACCAAGACCCACGAGCGTTGCGCCGTGAAGATGATGGCCAGGACGCAGGTCTGCGGCGACGGCATTGCCTCTAACGGCACCGGCGATACCGACGGACAGACACTGGCCTATATCCCTTCGGTTATTAACATTTGGAAGGTTGCCGACCTGCTGGAGCGCGAGGTCTACGACTTCTACGGCATCGTGTTCCTGGGACACCCCGACATGCGCCGTCTCTTCCTGCGTACCGACTTCAAGGGACATCCCTTCCGCAAGGACTGGCAGTTCAACGACGAATACACGCTGGAGGACGACGTGGAGCCCGACTACGGTCTGGAGTACTACATAGACAAGGATGGCAACCTGCAGACCAAGCAGAACAAGCTGTTCTCAGATAATGACTATGTCATCAACATTGGTCCGCAGCACCCCGCTACCCATGGTGTGCTCCGCTTGCAGACGGTGCTCGACGGTGAAACCGTGAAGCGCGTCTATCCGCACCTCGGCTATATACACCGTGCCATTGAGAAGATGTGGGAGCAGATGACCTACCCCCAGACGCTTGCTTTAACCGATCGCCTTAACTACCTGGGAGCCATGCAGCATCGTCATGCGCTGGTGGGTGTTATCGAGGAAGGTATGGGCGTAGAGCTCACCGACCGCATCAAGTACATCCGCACCATCATGGACGAGCTGCAGCGTCTCGACTCTCACCTGCTTTACACCTCGTGTGTGGCTCAGGACCTCGGTGCTCTGACGGGTATGCTGTATGGTATGCGCGACCGTGAGCACGTGCTGAACTGCATGGAGGAGACCACAGGCGGACGCTTGATTCAGAACTACTACCGCATCGGTGGCTTGCAGGACGACATCGATCCCAACTTCGTCAAGAACTGTAAGGACCTGGTGAAGTACCTGCGTCCTACGATTCAGGAGTATATGGACATCTTCGGCGACAACATCATCACCCACAACCGTTTGGAGAACTGTGGCCCGATGAGTCTCGAGGATTGCATCAACTACGGTGTGACCGGTCCTGCCGGACGTGCTTCGGGCTGGAAGAACGATGTGCGTAAGAACCACCCGTATGACATGTATGACAAGGTGGAGTGGGAGCAGTGTACGCTCAACGGCTGCGACTCGATGGACCGCTACCTGGTTCACATCAACGAGATGTACCAGAGCCTGAACATCATCGAACAGTTGATAGACAACATCCCCGAGGGCGACTTCTATGTGAAGCAGAAGCCTATCATCAAGGTGCCCGAGGGACAGTGGTACTACTCTGTCGAGGGCGTGGCTGGTGAGTTTGGTGTCTATCTCGACTCTCGTGGCGACAAGAGCCCCTACCGCATGAAGATGCGTCCGATGGGTCTCTCGCTGGTAGGTGCCTTCGACCCGATGCTTCGTGGTCAGAAGATTGCCGACCTGATAGCTACCTGTGCCGCTATTGACGTAGTGATTCCTGATATAGATAGATAAAGATGATTTACGATTTACGAATTTACGATTTACTATTTATTGAATGATTTAGCTATTGTATTATTTACATGGTGAATGTCTGAAGCGAAGTAGGAATCGGAAAAGGAGTAAAAATCGTAAAATCATCAAATAGTGATATAAATCGTAAATTGTAAATCATCAAATAGTAAATTTACAAGATGTTTGATTTTAGTTTAGTAACACAATGGTTCGACCAACTGCTTCGACTGACGATAGGATGTCCTGATTGGTTGGCGATATTGATTGAGTGCGTGCTGGTCGGCGTGGCTATCCTTGTTGGATATGCGCTGATAGCCATCGTACTGATATTCATGGAGCGTAAGGTGTGTGCCTACTTCCAGTGCCGTCTTGGCCCGATGCGTGTAGGCTACTGGGGACTGCTGCAGGTGTTTGCCGACGTGCTGAAGATGCTCATCAAGGAGATCTTCTTCGTCGACAAGGCCGACAAGCTGCTCTATCTTGTTGCTCCCTTCTTGGTGATTGTTGGCTCTGTAGGTGCCTTCTCGTTCCTGCCTTGGAACAACGGTGCCACGGTGCTCGACTTCAATGTGGGTGTCTTCCTGCTCACTGCCATCTCTTCGATTGGCGTAGTGGGCATCTTCCTCGCCGGTTGGGCTTCCAACAACAAGTACTCGGTGGTTTCGGCCATGCGTGGTGCCGTGCAGATGATTTCATACGAGATGTCGCTCTGCCTCTGCCTGATTACCGCTGTCATCCTGACGGGTACGATGCAGATGTCGGGCATCTGCGAGGCTCAGACAGGCCCGTGGAAGTGGCTTATCTTCCAGGGACACATCCCCGCACTGATAGCCTTCTTCGTGTTCCTCATTGCCGGCAACGCCGAGGCCAACCGTGGCCCGTTCGACATGGCTGAGGCTGAGAGTGAGCTGACTGCCGGCCACCACACGGAGTATTCGGGTATGGGCTTCGGCTTCTTCTACCTGGCCGAGTTCCTGAACCTGTTTATCATAGCTGGTATCGCCGCTACGGTGTTCCTCGGTGGCTGGGCTCCTGTGAACATCGGCATCGAGGCATTCGATGCCGTGATGAACTACATCCCCGGCATCGTCTGGTTCCTCGGCAAGACGTTTGCCCTGGTGTGGCTGCTCATGTGGATCAAGTGGACGTTCCCCCGTCTGCGTATCGACCAGATTC
>CAMYZO010000013.1 GCA_947303855.1 uncultured Prevotellaceae bacterium | reverse complement strand
TCCTCTTCGACCTCAAAAGGTATTTTGGGTGACTCATTCCCGAAGTCAGGAAAAAAATGTTTCTGCCTATTACACGCCTTGTAGACGAGAGAGCCCCCAGTCCATCACCTCGTCCATGTGGGGACAGGCCACGCCGTTCTGCCTGGCCACATCGCGGGCAAAACGCAGTCCGTAGGAGAAGTCTTCGGTAAAGTAGCGGCTATTAAAGTCAGGTTCATAGCGGCCATCCTGACAGACACGCATCGGCGACGGTATGCCCTGGAAGGCAGCGATAGAACAGAGCTTCCTTGTCAGAGATGCCGCATCGGTACTCTCATAATAGTCGAGCACGGTAGGAATACAGCCGGCGGGCAATCCCAGGCTCTTCAGCGTCAGCTGAAGTTCGTTATCCATGGCTATGTAGAGTCTGGAGGCCTCCAGCGTCCATTCAGAGTAGAAGCCTGGTACGCGGTCGTAGGTCACGCCGGGCTTCCAATCGTGCCACATGGTATAGAGCCGGGAAGTATGCAACAGGGGGTTGCTGTTTGACAGGCTCACCTCATAATGGCTGCCCAGCAGGCGGACCGGCGTGAGAAAGAGCCGTTGCAGCATCTGCCTCACCGACTCTTTGTCATCGGTCTGCTCAACGGCCACACTCAGCGAGTCTTTATAGCCCTTCAGTTCGGCCTGCTGCCCATAGCTGACGATACGCGATATGAAAGGTACACGCTGAAAGCCAAAGAGGGGCTGAGTACCGGGAAGATGCTTGAAGGCCTCGAAAAAGAAACCGGTGCTGGACACCACCGTACCCACCAGGCACGACGGACGGAGCCAGGGGGCTATGGACGAGAGCAGGCTCCCGATGGCAAAACCGGGCAGACAAACCAGTACCACATCGGCGCCGGGGATAACGTCCTCAGGGCGGTTTGAGATGCGGCTCAGGACACCGTGGAACACCTGCCCCCGGCAGTCGGCCACATCAACAGTACCAGCCCATGCCTGCGGCCGGGTGGTCAGCAGCGACACCTCATGCCCCTCGTGGGCAGCCAGGAAGCCGGCACACACATGGCCCAGGTTGCCTCCGCCACAAATAGTGATATTCATAGACGCTATACCAGATTTGCTATTTCTCTAATTCTTTGAACGCGGCAATAAACCGGGCGTTGTCCTCGTGGCTGCGCACGGCTATGCGCATGTACTGGCGGCCGTCGAAGCCCTGCTTGGTAGAGCAGTCGCGCACCAGGATATTATACCGCTTGAGCATGGTGAGCACCAGCTCGCCGGCACTCCGGGGCGGCAGAATCTCGCAGAGGAAGTAGTTGGCCTGCGAGGGCATCACCCTGAGGAAGCTGATGCTGCGCAGCTGCCGGCCGAAGTCGTCGCGCTCGGCAATAAACCGGTCGCAGGCCCGCTTGTAGTCTTTCTCATACTTGGTGAATATCTGCATGAAATACTCTGCGAAGGAGTTGATGTTCCAGATGCTTACCATCTTCTTCATCCTGGCAATAAGGTCGGTGTCGGCCGAACAGAGGATGCCGAGCCTGATGCCCGGAACGCCGTAGCTCTTGCTGATGCTCTTCATGACCACCATCTGCGGGTAGGCCTCCAGGATATTGTCGTGCAGGAGGGTGTTGTTCTCGTAGCCCTGGCTGAAGTCAACAAAGCTCTCGTCGACGATGAGGCGCGTCTGGTGCTCCTGGCACCATGCTGCCAGGGCAATGACATCGTCGATGGGTATGAAGTTGCCCGAGGGGTTGTCGGGATTGATGAGCAGCAGGCTATCGGCATGGTGTGCTTCAAAATAGTCCATCAGGTCGCGGGCCGTGTAGCGGTAGTCGCGGTCCTGGGGTATGAAGGTGACCAGGCTGCCGGGGTCGCGGCGGTTGGGATATTCCTCAAAGGTGGGGCGCGTCACGCCGAGGGTGCCCGGCAGCAGTTCCATCAGGGCCTTGATAAGCTCGGCGGCGCCGTTGCCGGGGATGATATACTCCTCCTTCACCCCCCAGCACTTGCTGGCCAGCAGGGAGTTGACCTTCATGCCCGACGGATACTCGGAAATCAGTGTGCGGAAGTAAGCCTCCAGCTCGTCGATGATGCGGCTCTCGTTGAAGTAGGGGTTCACCAGATAGCAGTAGTCGAGCATCTTGGGGAAGCGCCAGAAGCCGCCAAAGCGGCCATAGTACTTGCGCAGCACGTCCTTCTCGTCGGCAAAGAGTGCCTCGGCAATGTCCAGGTCCTGCTTGTCGTCAATCTCGTACCACTTCTCGCTGGTAATGGGCAGCGCCTTCAGGTCGTGGCTGTTGAGGAACGAGATGATGCGGAGCACATTCTCGTAGTACTCGTTGTTGCCCACGGCCTTGGTGTATGCCTCAAGGAAGGGCACGTACTTGGTGCGTGAGAACTCTTTTGAGAACTTGTAGATGTTGACCGTCTTATAGTACGATGCCGTGTCGCTGTATCTGAAGGCGTCCTTAGTAATGAAGTTCACGATGTTGTTGTCGTCGTCGATACGCACCATCGTGCCGTCCATCCAGCTCTCGTACTTAGCCACGAGGGCCAGGTTGGGATAGGAATTGTCGAGGAGCAGGTCCAGCATGCCGTCGTCGAATATCAGGTCGCTCTCTATCAGCAGCGTGTCGTCGTCCTGCAGCTTGTGCTTGGCCAGTGCCAGCGAGTAGATGTTGTTGGTCTTGTCGTAGACGGGGTTGTTGACATACTCTATCTTCAGCCCGTTGCGCTCAGGGCCGAGATAGTCCATCAGCTTCTTCCCCTCATAGCCGACGACGATGACCACCTTGGTGATGTCGTGCTGCGCCAACTGACGCAACACACGGTCGATAAGCGGTGTACCATTGACGGGCACCATGCACTTCGTATTATTTTTGGTATATTCGCCAAGACGCTTGCCCATTCCGGCAGCAAGGATGATTGCCTGCATAATGATGTTCTGTTTTTTTCTAACCCTATAAAGACTTTTTCCTGCAAAAGTACGAAAAAAGTATGAATTGGCAAGTATTTTCTCCATTTTTATTGGTTATTCATACTTTTTTCGTACTTTTGCAGCACTATGGACGAACAGCTGAAACAGCAAACAAAGAAAGGCGTCTTCTGGAGCGCCATGCAGCGGTTCTCTACGCAAGGACTGCAATTTATCACTACCCTGTTCTTAGCACGCCTGCTGACACCTGCTGACTACGGTGTCGTCAGCATGTTAGGAGTATTCATTGCCATCTGCTCGGTATTCATCGACGGTGGCTTCATCAACGCCCTGACACGCAAGCAGGACCGCACCCACGCCGACATCTGCACCGTGTTCTTCTTCAATATCGGTGTGGCCGCGCTGGCCTACTGCCTGCTGTTTGCCATAGCGCCGCTTGTGGCCGCGTTCTACAACATGCCCGAGTTAAGGGTGGTGCTGCGCGTTCTGGGCATTGCCATGATTATCAACTCCTTTGCCAGCGTACAGGTGACGCTGCTCACCATCAACCTGGACTTCAAGACGCAGACGCCCATTGCCATCGTCACCATCGTCATCTCTGCCACAGTAGCCATTATCTGTGCATGGATGGGGCTAAGCTACTGGGCACTGGTGATACAGAACATTGTCTACTGCATCGTCAACACGTCGCTCTACTGGCACTTCTCCAAGTGGCGTCCCACGCTGGTGTTCTCGCGGAAATCGTTCAACGAGATGTTCGGCTTTGGCTCCAAGATACTGGCCACGCAGTTTATCGACACCATCTACAGCAACCTCTACTCGCTGGTGATAGGCAAGGCTTTCTCGGCAAGTGCCTTAGGCAGCTACGACCGTGCCAACTCCTACGCCAACTTCCCCTCTAACAGCCTGACGGGCGTGATGCAGCGCGTTACCTACCCCGTGCTCTGCCGCATGCAGGGCAACGACGGCGAGCTGGCCTGGACCTACCGGAAGTTTCTCAAGCTGTCGGCCTTTGTCATCTTCCCCCTTATGATGGGCCTGTCGGCACTGGCCTACCCCTTCATCATCCTCATCATTGGCTACAAGTGGACGGCAAGCGCCGCCATGCTGCAGGTTATCTGCTTCGGACTGATGTGGTTTCCCATCAACAGCATTAACCTGAACCTGCTGATGGTCAAGGGGCGCAGCGACCTGACGCTGCGTGTAGAGGTCATCAAGAAGATCATCGGCGTGCTGCTACTCTTCGGCTGCGTGCCCTTAGGCATTATGGCCCTGTGCTATTCGGTCATCGTGGCCTCGGTGCTGGCCGTTGTCATCAATACGTACTATACGGGCAAACTCATCGGGCTGGGATTCTTCAAGCAGATGAAGGACCTGCTGCCTACGTTCGCCATATCGGTCAGCATGTGGGGCGTCATCCTGCTGGTAAACAGCCACATCGCATCGCTACCCGTCCAGATGGGTACGGGCTTCGTGGTGGGGGCTGTCTACTATATAGGAGTGTCTTACCTGTTCAATCGAGAGGAATTCAACTCTGTGCTGTCGCTGATGCGGAACAAGCGATAGACTGCCACCAGCAGCAGGGCCTTCAGCAGCGGGGCGCACAGATAGTGGACTGCCGGGCTTACGCCTAAGGTGCCAAGCATGAAACGGTCGAGGAAAGAGAAGAACAGCACGAAATGGGCCAGATAGACGAAATAGGACGATGCGGCCACTGCCGGGGGTATGCGATAACGGGTAGCCGACAGCACCCTATAGGCCAGGCAGAACACGGCCACCGCCCCCGTCAGGCGAAAGGCCAGCATGAGCGATGAGAAGACCTGCGTGTGGTAACTGAGCACCATGGCCCCGGCAAGCACGGCCGACAAGACGTAGGCCGGCTTTTCCATGCGCAGGGCCTCGTCAACAAGCCGGCGGCGGCGGATGGCCACGTAGGCGCCGAGGCTGAAGAAGAAGACGGAGCACACCGAGAGCCCCGGCAAGGCAAAAGCCCCCACCCCCGACAGATAGACCACCAGCAGCACCGCCATGACGACACCGCCCATGCGGCGGCTCAGCAGCCAGTATATAACAGGGGTGAGCAGCGACACCACCATGAGGTCGCGCAGAAACCACAGCGGCAGGTTGGCCGGTGCCGTCATCCAGTTGTCGCCGCCCAGCCAGTCGGTCTGCTGCCCTGCCTGTGGCCAGTAGTTCCATAGCATGCTGAGACTGAAATGCTGCAACTTGGCCGCCATCACCAGGTTCCACGCCACATAAGGTATGAGCAGCGACCTGGCACGCCTGAGCATCTTGTCGCGCCAGAGCCGCAGGCTCCACTGTTCCATGCGTGCAAAAAACAGATAGCCGGAGATGATGAAGAACACGGGCACCACCACCTTGACCATGGTCTGACTGACAAGAAGCCTCAGCACCTCGAGCGTGTCCCACCCCGAGGTCAGCAAGCTGTAATCGCCTGCCACGGCACTGTAGCTGTGGGCATAGGTTACCAGCACTATCAGCGGCAGGCGGAGCTGGCTGATAACGTCGGAGGTGGAGGGCAAAGGGCTGACGCTACGCATAACACCATGCAAAATTACAGAAAAAAAAACGAATATTTGGCTTTTACGGCAGAAAATATTACTTTTGCAACATGAAAGAGCGCATTTACTGGATTGACTGGGCTAAGGCCTGGTGCATCAGCGTCGTCGTGTTCGACCATACGCCCCACGACGGCAGCCCTTTCCTGCTGCAATATCTGGCAGGCACCAACCTGGCCACGTTCTTCTTCATATCAGGCTTTCTGAAAGCCAACAGCTCGTCGCCAAAGCACACCCGGCAGTACTGCTACACGCTGCTGCTGCCCTACCTTATCTATAACGCCATCTACTACCCCTTCTGGCTGGGCAAGCTCTACATCAGGCAACAGGGCGACATAGCGCTTACCGACTGTCTGAAGCCCATTGCCGGCACCTTTCTCGGACAGCTCAACACCAGCATGTCGTGCGAACTGAACGGCGTGACATGGTTCCTGCTGTCGCTCTTCCTCATGCACTGCCTCTGCGGGCTTTGCCGTTCGCTGCGACACACGTATGCTGCCATGCTGGTGCTTGCACTCACGGCAATGGTGCTCTACGGCCTGAACAAATACAGTCCTTATGCCCAGAACCTGACCTACAACGGATTCGTACGCAGTCTCTGCTTCTTCTTCCTGGGCTATGCAGCCAGAAGCGAGAACTGGCTGAAACCACTGCCTGCAAAGCAGAGCCTGACTCTGGGGCTGACGGCACTCGCAGGGAGCCTGGCGCTGTTCTACTGGCATATCCATACACCGGCCTTCCCCCAGCATATCGTGCTCTACTACGCCTCCAGCTTCCTGGCCATACCGGGGAGCATCTTCATCTGCCGCTCGCTGCAGTCCCTGCATCCCTGGGCAGTGACTACCGTCGCCACCGGCACCATGCTGATTTTCGGCACACACCGCATGGTCATGGGCGTCATCGACTTCGCCATGGAGAGGCTGCTGGCCATCGGCGACATTGTCTACACCATTCCGCAGGCCGTCGGCCTTACCATCGTCATCCTACTGCTGTCACTGCCGCCCATTGCCTGGCTCAGCCATCATGCTCCCCTGCTCCTGGGCCGGCGGAAAGCTAAAGCCGGTACCTGAAACTACGGAGCACGCACAGCAGATAGCGCTTCAGCGACAAGCCAAACTCACGCCTGTTCCTGAGCCAGAAAGGTGCTCGCTGCCCGAAGTTCTTGCGTATGTCGAACTCTATCAGCTCGTCAATCTTACGGAAGAACTTCTCGTCAATTCTGGCAGGGATAAGCCGCTCCAACTGCTTGTCCTCGGGCGTCACAGCCGGCGTCTGGCTGATAAAATCGCGAATCCAGGCCCATGCCATCTGGTTAGCCTTCACCTTGCCTTCTATCGAATTGATGTCGTGGCTGATGGAATGGCGCGTGCCCCTGTAAAGGAAGCCCGGCTCCTGGGTGTTGGCCGCTCCGTGCCTGCGGGCGGCGATGATGGCACTGACCAAATCGCTCGACCACCCATAGGGCAGCTTGAAGAAGCCCCCGTCGCGCCTCAGGGCCTCGACGTTGTACAGATAAGAGCCCAGTCCGGAGTCGTTGAGAGTGTAGACGAGCGAATAGACCGACTCCCACTCTGCCCGCTTGGGCACACTCGATACATAGTTGGAGTCTTCGTCGATGCTGTCAGTATGGGCATGCAGCAACTCTGCCTGCGGATATTTGGCAATGAGGTCGGCAAAATCCTGCAGACAGCGTGGCGTCAGCATGTCATCGTCGCCAATACACATCATATAGTCGCCCGTGGCGTGTGACAGGCAGATGTTCCAGTTGTCTACCACATTCTCTGCACCGCAGTTCACATTATTCTTAAAGTAGCGTATGCGGTCGTCGGTAAACTGTGCCACAATGCTGTCAAGGTCGTTAGGCGAGGCATCGTTGACGATGACAAGTTCAAAGTTGGTGTATGTCTGCTGCAGTACGCTGTCGATGGCCTGTTTCAGGAACTGGTCCTTATAGGCAGGTATTGTGACGCTGAATTTCACTGGCTGTTTCATGTTGCGCTCTATTAGGTTGAAGACTCTGGTTTACTCGCCGAACACCCTTTCCAACTGCTCGGCACAACGCCGCACATTGAACTTCTCCTCGGCAAGCTTTCGGGCACGACGTCCCATCTCAGCGGCCTCCTCAGGGTGGGTGGCCAGGTAATTGATGGCTGTTATCCACGACTGCTCGTCGTCGACGAAGAAGCCTATGCGCTCCTTCTCAATGTCAACAGGCGAATAGGGGTTGCGTGTAGAGATGACGGGCTTCGACATAGCCATGGCCTCGACTACCGACGTGAGGCCGACGCAATAGTAGATGTCCTTGACAATGATGGGCACCACGATGCAGCGGCACCCGGCGGTCTGCTGCTGCAGGAAGCGGGTGGTATCGGTGCTCTTCTCGACAAACTCCAGACGGACGTTGTCGTATTTCCCCTGATACTGCTCCAGGAAACTGTAGTCGGCACCATAGTTCACGCGGTTCGTGTAGATGTGCAGCGGCACCCGGGGCGTCTTGCTGAAAGCCGATATCATAAGGTCGTAGTCACGGCACTCACGGCCTGTTGACAGGAAGTAGTTGCCCTGGGTAATGGTCAGGTGACTGTCAACATAGTCCAGGTCATCGCCCCAATACAGGAACTCACACTTGCCGGCCTTGATCATGCCACGCTCTACGCTCTCCTCCAAATTGCGCTGCGAGTGGAACAGTATTTTGTCGAAGGCGCCGTAGATGAACTGCAGGGCCCAGTGCTGGAGCCGGCTCTTGCCCACCTTCAGCGGCACATGGCTGATGGCCACCAGCTTGCGCCGGCGGAAGAGTCCCAGGCGGCGCAGGCAGGCCAGCAGCACGATGGGCTGGATATAGAGATATATCTGGAACACAACGTCGTAGGGACGCAGCACCATGAGGTTGTTCTTGATATGACCCTTGAGGGTAAACTGCTTAAACGACTCAAAGTCTACCTTATAGTCATCGCTCAGCAGGTCGAGACCATACACCAGACGGCTGGACATGTCGGCCGAGCGGTACATCTGATACAGGGTTTTACTGCCAAAACCCACGTTTAATACTTTCTTCATACTTGATTCATCATTATATTTTTTCCAGACTATCAAACAGCGTCACCCACTGATGCATAATGGCCGGCTGGGCGTAACGCTGCATATTGGCCTTGGCTGCCGTCCCATACTGGTGGCGCAACTGGCTGTCATCCATCAGCCGTATCAGGGCCTCGGCCAGCTGTTCAACGCTGCCGGCAGGCACGAGGATGCCGTCCTGACCGTCGGTCACTATCTCAGAGGGACCGCAGGGGCAGGCAAACGAAACGCCGGGCAACCCCACGGACATGGCCTCGGCCAGCACCAGGCCAAATCCTTCGTAGCGTGAGCTCAGCACAAAGACAGAACTTTCAAGGTACTTCTCATAGATATGGCTCACCGGCGGATGACAGCACACCTTGCCTGCCAGTCCCATGCCGTCGGCCATCTTCTGGTAGACCGCACTCTCGCCGGGACCGTAGATGTTCAGTACCCAGTCAGGGTGCCGCTCTGCCACCAGTGCCCAGGCCTCTATCAGCAGGTCGAACCCTTTCTGCCAGGAGTAGCGCCCCACGGCTATCACCTGCCTGTTAACCAGGGCCGCCTGCTCTGCGGGCAGGCAGGGCAGCGAGTTGGGAATCACGGTTTTGTTATCCAGTTCCGGCCAGTGTGCCTCGTCCTCATGGGTAAGCACCACAAAGCGGTCCAGGCGTCTCAGGCTGTCTATCAGCCCGCCTACCCACCACCGGGTAACGGCCTTATTGACAAAGGCCGGCAGCCAGGGCTTGTTGAACTGGCGGTAGTATGTGCGGTCGAAGTGTATTTCGCCCACCTTATGACTGCCGTCGCCAATGTCGTTGATGAAGTTTATCTCGCGCCGCAGGGCAGAGACAGTGATGTCGGGGCGCACCTGCATCAGGTAGTCGGTAAGCAGCCGCTTGTATCGGCGCTGTTTCCGGGCGTAGCTAACCACCTTCTGGTAGATGGGCATGGTGTCAAGCTCGTCGAAGTTGACGTCGAAGTTCACCCACTTCACCTTCTCGCTGATGTGGTAATACCAGGGTTCGCCGGCTTTTTCAGTGAGCACCATGTACAGTTCGTAGTCGGTGTTGGCAGCCAGCCAGTTGATCTTGCTGCTCAGTACCGAACTCATGCCGTTGGGGGTGAGGAGCCCGCCCACAATATAGACTATCTTTTTCATTGCCTGGCCACTTTTTCAAATAATTCCTTCCACAGCGGCATGATAATATCCCGTCGGTAACGCTGGGCAGCACTGACTGCCGCCTGCCCCATCTGCCGCCGCAGCGACTCGTTCTCTATGAGCATACACACGCGGTCGGCAAAGGTCTCTATGTTCCTGTCGCCTACAATGAAGCCGTCGACGCCATCGGTAACGATGTCGGCCGGTCCGTAGGGACACCCGAAGGACACCACCGGCAGACCGCAACTCATGGCCTCGGGCAGCACCAGGCCGAAGGGCTCGTAGAGCGAGGTAAGCACCAGCAGCGAACTGTGACGGTATTTGTCGAAGATGTCGGATGCTGGCTCGTGGATGCGGATATTGGCCTGCAGGATGCCTGCCTGCCTTGTGAACTCTGCCTTCTGCTCGCCATCGCCATAGAGGTCCAGATACCAGTCGGGATGCCGCTGGTGAACCAGCTTCCAGATGCGGAAGAGGCTGCCAATATCCTTCTGTGTCTCAAAGCGCCCTACGAAGATGACCGATGGCGAGGTGCCTGTGGCGTAGGTGCCGCTGTCGTTAAGTGTCACCGCATTAGGGATGACGGTCACACGGCTGCTCTTACGCCGCCAGTCCTTAGCGTCGGCCTGCGTCAGCGTGACTATCATGTCAGCCTTGTAGACACTGAGCCGGCAATACTGGTTATAGAGGTTTCTGAGAAACGACGGCCGCTCATAGAGCGAGTGTCTGAAGATGGAGTGTACCTCAACGACCAGGGGACAGACGCCCTTGGCCTTGCGGATGCCGCCTGCCAGCTCGAAGTTGGGCGTGACGATGATGTCTGGCTGCACCCGCTCAATATACTCTCGGAGCCGGCTGACGAACATACGGTGCAGCTGCAGGGCCTTGCGCAACCTGGCTATACCCGAGAAACGGTACTGCGTATGGAAGCGAACGTTCAGGTCGGTATGGTGTATGGCGGCACTCAGCCCATAGGGCATGGCATGAAGTCCCTGGCTGGCCGTGACAAAGTGAATGTCGTAGCCGAAGACATCGGCCAAGAAATTCATCTTATTGGCTAACACACGCTCTATACCTCCCCAAATGGCAAAGCTGTCTGTAACAAATAATATTGTCATCAGCTGTGAATTTTGTTGGCAAAAATACAAAAAAAACTCTGCACCACAAAAATTATCTGACGAAAATTTCCTTTATTCGCCGATTTGCAGTATTTTTGCAGCAAATAAACAATTTGCGTTCATGAAAATATTCTATATCTACACCGCGCTGCTCACCAAGGGTGGAGCTGACAGGGTACTCACAGAGAAGGCCAACTACCTGGCGGAGCATGGCTATGAAGTTGGCATCATCACCGACACCCAGATGGGGCGCCCGCCGGTGTTCCCCCTGTCGCCAAAAGTGAAGCTCATCAATCTGGATATAGACTTCAACAAGGAGTACGGCCATAACATTGTGGTACGCACCATGCTCTACTACCAGCTGATGCGGCAGTACAAGCGTGCCATGGCGCGGGTGTTCAGGCAGGAGAAACCCGACATCATCATCACCACCATGGGACGTGACCTGGACTTCCTGACCGACATCAGCGGCAGCGCCACAGTGATAGGCGAGGCGCACACCACCAAGCACTTCCTGCGCAATTTCCACCTGATGGAACAGCGAGGGGGCGTCTACAGCCTGATAGTGAAGTGGTGGCGCAAAAAAATGGAACGAAACACCCGCAAGCTCAGCGCCCTGGTGCTGCTTACCAAGGAGGATGCCGACAGCTGGAAGGGCACCACACGGACCTACGTCATCCCCAACTCGCTGCCCTTCAACCCCGGCACCACCAGCACGCTGGCTAACAAGCTGGCCATTGCCGTGGGCAGGTATAACAATGCCAAGGGCTACAAATACATGATTGAGGCCTGGAGGCTGGTCTACCAGCAGCACCCCGACTGGAAAATCAACATCTACGGTTCCGGCGAGCTGAAGGAGCAGGTGCGGGCACTGATTCATGAGTACGGGCTGCAGGATGTGATGATTATGAACGAACCCACCGACGACATCATGCAGAAATACCTGGAAAGCTCCATCTGCGTGGTGAGCTCCAGATACGAGGGCTTTTCCATGGTACTGCTTGAGGCCATGGCTTGCGGCGTGCCCTGCGTGGCCTTCGACTGTCCGCATGGGCCCCGCAACATTTTGCACAACGGCGAAGACGGGTTCCTTGTGAAGTATTTGGACACCGCCGAACTGGCCCGCCACATCAGTCTGCTCATGGACGATGAACAACTGAGGCAGCAAATAGGCAGGAAAGCCAAGGCGAACATCCAGCGGTATGCGCAGGAAGCGGTCATGAAGCAGTGGACAGACCTATTTGAGACGCTCAAACAGTGAGCGCCAGCGTTCGGCTAACAGTTCTATATGATACTGCTCTGACTTTTCCACCGCCTGCCTGCCCAGTTGCCGGGCCTGGTCGGTATGCTTCATCACACGTATCATGGCCTGCGCCAGTTGCTCAACATTTCCGGCGGGTACCAGCAGACCGTCCTGCCCGTCAGAGACGATATCCTTGGGGCCGCACGGACAGTCGAACGACACCACCGGCAACCCGCAGGCCATCGCCTCGATGAGCACCATGCCGAAGCCTTCGAAACGTGAGCTGAACACAAAGAGCGAGCTGTTGAGGTATTCTGCCTGTATGTCAGCCGTCCTGCCTCTTAACTGGCAATGCCGCAGTCCTAACTCCTCAGCCTGCCGCTGATAGGGGGCACGGTCGCCGTCGCCGTAGATGGCCAGTTGCCAGTCAGGGCACTCCCTCTCCACCTTTGCCCAGGCTTGTAGCAACAAGTCGAAGCCTTTCTGGTAAACATATCTGCCAACAGCAATGACACGCCTGACTGTCAGCATACTTTGCTGTCCGGGAACGAAAGCCAGCGGATCGGGAATGACGCTGACATGACTCAGTTCATGCCACGACTGCCGGTCCTCTTCCGTCAGCACTACCAGCTGGTCAAGCTTGCGCAGATGCACCAGCAGCCTCGACATCCAGAACTTGGCGAACCAGCGCTTCACGATGTTCGTGTCGTTGGCCTCGAAGTTACGGTAGTTGGCCCTGTTCACGTGCAGCTCACCAATCTTGCGGCTGCCGTCGGCTATCTCATTGATGAAGTTGATCTCTCTGCGCAGCAGACTGACGGTGATGTCGGGGCGCAACCTCATCAGTTCTGCCGTCAGCAGACGCTTGTAGCGGCGCTGCTTGCTGAGGTAGACCGCAATCTTGCGCACGAACGAGCACCTCCACAGCTGCTCGAAGTTAATGTCAAGGTTGACAACCTTTATCTTGTCTGACAACGGGTAGAACAGGGGCTTGCCCTTACCCTCTGTCAGAATGATGGTGATGTCGTAGCCGTAATGCTCAGCCAGGTAGTTGGCCTTGAGTGTCAACACCCGCTCAACACCGCCGGCCATGTAGAGGGCAGGCGTACAGTAGACAATCTTCAACGGTCTGTGCTCCATAGCGGCATTCTCACTTCTTGACAAGGTTATCCTCAGAATCCTCATAGTGGTCGGTCTTGTGGAAGATACGGCCTATACCTTTGAGCTGAGTCCTGATGTTCTCAACAAAACTGACGTACAACGGCTTGGAGCCAATGGTGCCATAGCCCGTAATGGCCCGGCAGCGGCGGTCTCTGACAAAGACTATCCTGCCATACTTCTTCAAGGCCAGAGCCATGGAGCCGTCCTCGCCTCGGATAATGTCTACACGGTATTTCTCCTTGCGACCGTAGTCGGCATTATAGGCAAAGACCAGACCGCGGACGCTGAGCTCCGGGCGCTTGAAATGCTGAATCCACAGAAACAGGTCGCGCGTCATCTCATAAATCTTCAGCCCCAATTTCGAGTGGTTTGCGTCAGGGAAATAGCCCCAGCTGGCCGACACACACGATACGCCGGGGCGCAGCAGATGGTCGAGCATGATTTCAAAATACTTGGGCGGATAGAGCGTGTCGCTGTCAACGTCGAAATAGTATTTGCCACGGGCATGCTGCAAGCCGCAGCGGCGGGCATAGCCGCAAGAGTGCTGATACTCGGTATAGTAGGGAATGCCCGACTTGGCGTAAATCTCTGCCGTGCGGTCCTTGGAGTCGTTGTCGACACCGATAATTTCTACCGGGTACTTGCACTGTATCTCGCTGATAGCCCACAGGCAGGCCTGCAGGTGGGTTTCTTCGTTGTAGCCAATGACCACAATCGATGCTATGGGACTGTCGCTCTGCAGGGCAGCCAGCCGCCGACGGGTATCCTCAATAATGTCCTGCGGCACCTCGCTGAAAGGTTTGCCGTAGATGGTCATATATTTTTCGTACCAAGCCATACTGATATTTTTTGTTAGATAAAACCTTTGATGCGAGCTATCTGCCGGATTACACACACACCTAAGCGCGGGGGCAGATGGCCAATGATGTAGAATGCCAGATTATGCAGCCTAAACGACCTGAACGAGCAAATCTCGGCCAGCGTAGCAGGGTGGTGCAAATAGCCCATGAGTTCAGCGGCTGTGAAAGCATCCTGCATATAGTGACGCTTTTTCAGCACGTTGCAGATGATGAAGAAATCGGCCGTCAGGGCTATGTAGCACCTGTTGGCAAAATAGGGTTTCGCCCGCTCCACAGGTCCGGTGGCCTTCAGCGTTTCTATCGCTTCAAAATACTTGGCAATGTCAGACTTCGCTATCTGGCGGGCATCCTGCGAGTTCGACAAGGAATTCTCACGCACCATGTAAGTATAAGTGATGTCGGAGAGCAATACCACCCGTCTGACATGCGTCACCAGTTCAAGGGTAAACACCGTGTCTTCCCAGAAATCAGACTTGAAGAAGCGCAGACCGCTGTCGCGTACAATGGACAGGCGCACCAGATAATTGCAGGCCGACGCCTGGATGCCGGCAAACTTACGGTAGGCGTAGATGGCAAACTCATGCTCACCCTCGAATGTCTGGTTGGGATACTGGTACACCTGTCGCCGGCCGTCTGTCATCATCTTTTCATACGAGCCAAAGACGACATCGGCACCGAAACGCTCCATCTCGCCCATCAGCAGCGAGATGGTGTCGGCACGTATCACATCGTCGGAATCCATGAAATACAGGTAGCGGCCGCGGGCCTCGGCGATAATGCGGTTGCGGGCCTCCGACACACCCAGATTCCCAGGGTGTGTCACGATGCGTATGTGGCTCCCGCGCTCATGAGTGGCCTTCAGCTCGTGTACGACACGCATGGTGCCATCGGTGCAGCCATCATCCACCACAAGAAACTCTATGCTGGGGTACAGTTGCGCCAATGCCGACTCCAAGGTACGTCTGATATACCTCTCTACCTGATAAACAGGAATACCTATCGTCACAACATAGTCTGCCATTCCGATGCAAAAATACAAAAAATATTTATAACCCTTTGGCTATTTCCGAAAAAAAAGGTATTTTTGCAGAAAATTGCAGCTGATGAAACGTATTTGCTTCCTTGTTGACAGTATTTTCTCGTTCGGTGGCGTACAGCGAGTCACGTCGGTCATTGCCAAGGAATTGGCCAGAGACTACAATGTGACTATTGTCACATTTGACCCGCCCCAGACAAAAGACACGTCCATGTACCGTCTGGAAGAGGCAGACCTCAACTACCGTTTTTTTGCCTATCCGCGCATCAGCAGGCTCAAGCAGAACTGCTGCCGCCTCTACAGCGCCGTCTACCGCAAGCTGCGCCTGCAGTCAAGATGGGCCTCCGACCTGTACGCCCTCAGCTCGTTCCCCTCGGAACTGCGGAATGCCCTGGCCGAAGAACTCAGGCAGGGTAAGTACGATGTCATCGTGGGGGTACATGCCCCGCTGGCAGCCCGCCTGGCCACCCTCAGGCGTCAGCTGCCGGGTGTCAGGCTCTTAGGGTGGTCGCACAATTCGTTTGAAGCCCTGTTTGGAAAAAGTTCCCTGTATATAGGCCCAGAGATAAAACGTCACTACGTCTACCAGTTCCGCAAGCTCGACAAGGTGGTACTGCTCTGCCAGCATGATGTGGCAACCTACCGGCAATACGACCCTGCTTTCACACCTCTTTATATATATAACCCCCTGACCCTGACGCCGGGCCAGTGCTCCGACGGCAGTTCCAGGCGTTTCCTCGCCGTTGGCCGTTTCTCGCACCAGCATAAGGGGTTCGACCTGCTGATAAAGGCTTTCAGCCTCTTTGCCGCCGAAGACAGCGAGTGGCAATTAGACATCGTAGGCGAGGGAGAGGAAGAGCAACTCTACCGGACACTCATCAAGACATCACACCTGGAGGACCGGGTTCATATACACCCATTCACCAACGACATACAAGCCTACTACTCCCAGGCTCAGGTCTACGTGCTCAGTTCGCGCTGGGAAGGCTTCGGGCTGGTACTGGTAGAGGCCATGTCACACGGACTGCCGGTCGTCTCGTCAAACCTGCCTACAAGCCTTGAGATATTAGGCGACTTTGGCCTCTACTTTGAGAATGGCCATGTCGAGTCGCTGGCCCGACAACTTCAAGAAGCCACCCGCATCGACTGGCCAGCCAAGAGCCGCGAAGCCATCGCTATCGCCCATCGGTTCGATGTTGACGGAATCATTGGGCAGTGGAAGTCTATAATAGGTCAATAACCCGCTGCATCTGGATTTTCCATGACAGGAACTCCACTGTCTGACGGATAGCCAGGGGCTCAAAATGCCTGTTGTCGATAAAGTCAATGATGCGACACATGTCAATGGGCGACTCGTCGGCAGGTGCCTTCAGCACGTATGGCTTGTCCTCGAAATCACTGTCTACCTCAGAATAGATGAACGGTATGCCACGGGTGGCATATTCCCTGTTCTTCAGCGTCTTGATATAGGTGATGCCGCTACGGTGACGCGCCAGACTCCCAATGGCAAACTGGCATTGGTTGAAAACCTGGTCCAGTTCCTCACCAAACAACTGACCATGGAAGATAACATTGTCCTGAATACCGTATTTGTCGATGACAGGCTTGATACCCGAATAGCCGGCATCGCCGTACATGTCGTAGTCGCCCACGCCCCCAACGATATGGAAGTAGACCTGACGCGGATGCTGTGAATGCCTGAGATATTCGCCCAATCCGGCTATCAGGCGGTCATAGCCGTGCCACAGGTGAACCTCGGCCACGCCTATCAGGTGAATACTTCCATCGCCCGGCTCCGAAAAGTGGTGCAGGGGTATGCTGTCTATATCAACGCCGTTGCTTATCCTGATGGTGCGCTGTCCGAAGATGGTGTCGGCATCCGAGAAGGTGACGATGGCATTCATCCGGCCCGACAAACGCCGCCGGAACAGCTTGTCTACCGCCAGCCCCAGCCGCGTGGTCCAAGGGAAGGTTCTGAACTCCTGGTCATAGGGGTATGTGGGAATCTCCGTCACGGCCTTCACACCCAGCCGGCGCAACCGTCCGAAGAGACTGATAAGCCAGGGGTTGGCATTCTGGAAACAGCGGGCATAGACAAGCTCTATGCCATTAGCCTTACAATAATCATAGACGCACCCGTAACCAGTACGCTGGCGCACGGCGGCCAGAAAGCCCGAGCCATAGTCCTGCAACACCTCACCGTCGACAAAACGGCAGCGATGTCCCTCTGCCGAGAAATCATAGTAGCACAAATGGACTTCATGACCATTCTCGCGGAAGCCTTTAACCTGATAGTGTATCTTCTTGCTGATACCACTCACAGCCGAAAAACCATGATAGACAAGGAAAAGAATTTTCATTACCTGCACATTTTTGTGCAAAAATACAAATAATTTTGGATGATTCCAAATTTAATTGTATTTTTGTAGCAGAATTACGCAAAGGCACGACGATGAATACAGAAACAACACGCCAGAGACTGAAAGACAGCCCACGGCTGAAACAGACACTCGACTGGCTCATCATGAACCAGCGCGACGCCCGCCCACGGTGGTACGTCCGCCTGCTGGCACCACTCTACCAGCACCGGGGACGGGGCTCCAAGATTTACCGCTCCGTACGCATGGACACCCCACCCTACCGCCACTTCTCGCTGGGACGGCACAGCGTGGTGGAGTCCTATAGCTGCATCAACAATGCCGTGGGCGACGTCGTCATAGGCGACCATACCCGCATCGGACTGCACAACACCATCATCGGCCCCGTCACCATCGGCAGTCACGTCAACCTGGCACAGGGTATCACCGTCACCGCCCTGAACCACAACTTCAGCAACACCAGTCGCCGTATCGACCAGCAAGGCGTCAGCACACAGGTCGTCACCATTGCCGACGACGTGTGGATAGGCGCCAACGCCGTCATCCTGCCCGGCGTCACCATCGGCAAACACAGCGTGGTAGCTGCCGGCGCCGTGGTTACCCGTGACGTTCCTCCCAACAGCATCGTCGCCGGCGTTCCGGCAAAAATCATCAAAGAACTATGAGAATAGGTATCGAAGCACAACGCATTTTCCGCAAGAACAAGCACGGCATGGACTACGTCGTGCTACAAGAGATTCTGGAACTGCAGAAGATGGACCGCCACAACGAGTATTTTGTCTTTGTGGCACCAGGCCCTGACGTCTGCGTCACCGACACACCCAACGTCCACGTCATCCTCGTTCCCGGCACCTTCTACCCCCTGTGGGAGCAGTGGGCACTGCCACGAGCCGCCGCCGAGGCCCGCGTGGAACTGCTCCACTGCACCAGCAACACCGCCCCCATCTGGTGCGACATACCGCTCGTGCTGACCCTGCACGACATCATCTTCCTCGAGCCCCGCGACAAGCGTAACCGCTCGCTCTACCAGAACATGGGCTGGCTCTACCGCCGGCTGGTGGTGCCCCGCATCCTGAAGAAGTGCCGCCGCATCATCACCGTCTCTGAGTTCGAGCAAGGCAACATCGTGAAGAAACTGGGACTGACACGCCAGCAGGTGGTCATGATCTACAACGGCTACAACGAGTGGTTCCGGCCCATGAACGACCCCGACTGCATCTTCGCCAAATACATGGCAGAGCGTGGCTACCTCTTCTTCCTGGGTAACACCGACCCGAAGAAGAATACCGAGCGCACCCTCATTGCCTACTCCAAATACCTGGAGCGCTCCACCGTGAAGCGTAAACTGCTCATGGCCGACCTCGACCGCCAGTACCTCGACGACATCATCAGCCGCAACCACATTGAGAACATCAGGCCCTGCCTGGAGATGCCCGGCTACATAGCCAACACCGACCTGCCCTACGTCTATAGCGCCGCCTTCGCCTTCCTCTACACATCGCTGCGCGAGAGCTTCGGCATACCCCTCCTTGAGGCCATGGCCTGCGGCACGCCCGTCGTCACCAGCAACACCTCGTCCATGCCCGAGATAGCAGGGCAGGAAGCCATTCTCGTCAACCCCGAGAGTGCCGACGACATCTGCAACCAGCTGCTAAGGCTGGAGACCGACGAAGCCTTCTACCAGCAGCAAGTGCAACTGGGTCTCAATCGTGTCAAATTGTTTTCCTGGAAATTCACGGCTGAACAACTGCTCAGCCTCTACAACGCGGTGTACCGCGAAATCAAAAACAGCTAAAGAACTGACAGTCAGCAGCTGTCACTTACTATCTTAGTCAAACAGGCTCAGCGACAAGTCTTTACTGGGTCGCTGCGGCTCCTCGGCACCGTCATCGTCAACATTCCGCGGCCGTTGGAATGTTTGTCTCAGCTGGCGTGCATAAGCATTGTTGCGTGTGTTGAGCCTGTACCACCCCCGGCGTTCCGTCCGCTCTATCAGCGACTGCGGCGACTTCGAGTTTTTCAGCAGATAGCTCTGCACGTAGCTGTGCACCTCGTGCAAATCGGGTTGCGAAAAGAGCGTACAACTCATGTTATAGACGTGCTTGGCCAGCAGCCTCACCCCTATCCCGCGTTCGCCGACGTCGGCCAGTATCTGTAGTATGTAGTTGTCGTAGGTCATTGATGTAAAAAAAGGCCGGTAATCTGTGCTTACCGACCTCTTTCTATTGTTGCAAAATGATTAGGCCAATGTTACCTTGTCGTCAGCGCTCACGAGCTTGCCCTCCTTGAAGAGCCAGCCCAGACCCAGCAGAGTCTCCTCCTCAGAAATCTGTGCAGCCTTTGCAATCTCCTTAACAGAGAGAGCGTTCTCAGCTGCTGCCAGAGCCTGGTAAACGTCACCTGCCTTGAAACCGGCGTTCTCTGCATTCACTGCGATAGTTGCCTTAGCAGCCTTGACGGCGGTCTTCTTAACGGTTTCGGTCTTCTTAGCTGCTGTAGCCTTTGTCTCAGTAGCCTTCTTAGTTGTTGCTTTCTTTTCTGCCATAATGCTTAAAAAAATTAATACTCTTATTGAAGTGAATTCTTCTCTTTTTTTTTGCGGTGCAAAGTTACTTCAAGTTTTTTTACAACTTACTGATATTTAGGCTTTTTTAGCAAAAGAAGCATAATTCTTGACGTAGGTCAATTTGCATCTGTGCGCCCCCACGGTCTGCGGCTGCCGTAGGCAGACCAAAAAAAGTGACGAATAATTTGGAGTTTATCAGAAAAATATCTACTTTTGCATAAACTTTATAGACAATCATGATAAACAGACGCTTTTTTCTATTAACAGGTATTGTGCTGGCGGTGCTGACGGTGGCTACTATCGGGGGCAGTTTTTACATGCTTGACTATTCGCTGGCTCCCGAACCAGATCGCACGGATACGGCAATGTATCTGCGCAAGCAGTTTGCGGACTATCCCGAGACCCGCCCCTGGGTCGACAGTCTGAGAGGCTGTCATGCCCTGCACGACACGATGGTGACCATGCCCACAGGTGAGCACCACCATGCGTACTATATTAATAAAGGTAGCCGGAAGACGGCTTTGGTGATTCACGGTTGGCGCGACTGCGCTATCAACTTCCTGTTCCTGGCACGTCTCTATGAGCACGATTTGGGCTATAACGTGCTGATGCCTGAGTTGCATGCCCACGGACTCAGCGAGGGCGACCTGATACAGATGGGGCTGTTTGACAGCGACGACGTGCTGCACTGGCTCACGCTCTTTAAGGCAGACACCATGGTGGTTCATGGGGTGTCGCTGGGGGCAGCCACTACCATGATGTTGTCGGGCAAGACGATGCCGGAGGGTATCAAAGACCTGCGCTTTGTTGAGGACTGCGGCTACACCAGCGTGTGGGATGAGTTTGCCGGCGAGCTGAAGCAGCAGTTCGGGCTGCCGCCCTTCCCGCTGATGTTCACCACCAGTCTGCTCTGCAAGCTACGCTGTGGCTGGAGCTTCGGCGAGGCGTCGGCCCTTGAGGGTGTCAGGCATTGCAACTACCCGATGCTGTTTATCCATGGTTCCGCCGACGACTTTGTGCCGACGTTCATGGTACACCGTCTCTATGATGCCAAGCCTACCAAGAAGGCGATATGGATTGCCGACGGCTCTGCCCACGCTGAGTCGTACCTGAACCACAAGGCTGAATACACCAAACAGGTGAAGCGGTTCCTGAATAGCGTTAATTAAGTACGGTCACTTAAAGGACGAAAATCTTCAAAAATCTAACAAAAATCTGTTCACGCGCAGCTATTTTCGTTAGATTTTTGAAGATTTTCGTCCACTTTCTTTATACTTTACGCCTGCTCGTCGCTGAGGTCAACTTTCAGCTTCAGTTCGTCAAGCTGCTTCTGGTCGAGGAATCCGGGGGCATCGAGCATCACGTCGCGCCCGCTGTTGTTCTTCGGGAAGGCGATGCAGTCGCGGATGCTGTCGAGACCGGCCATCAGCGATACGAAGCGGTCGAGACCGAAGGCAAGACCGGCATGTGGGGGAGCGCCATACTTGAAGGCGTTGATGAGGAATCCGAACTGTGCTAAGGCCTTCTCGGGGGTGAAGCCAAGAATCTGGAACATCTTCTCCTGCAGCTTGCCGTCATGGATACGGAGTGAGCCGCCGCCCACCTCTACGCCGTTGCACACGAAGTCGTAGGCCACGGCACGCACCTTGGCGGGGTCGGTGTCGAGCAGGGGTATGTCGTCGGGGTTTGGCAGCGTGAAGGGATGGTGTGTGGCCATGAGGCGCTGCTCCTCGTCGCTCCACTCAAAGAGCGGGAAGTCGACAATCCAGAGGCAGACGAAGTTGTCCTTGGAGCGCAGTCCCAGACGGTCGCCCATCTCTAAGCGCAGGGTGCAGAGCTGGATGCGCGTCTTGTTGGCATTGTCGCCGCTAAGGATGAGCACCAGGTCGCCGTCGTTGGCACCGCAGGCCTCTTTCACCTGCTGCCACACCTCAGGCTCGTAGAACTTGTCGATGCTGGACTTCACGGTGCCGTCTTCGTTGAACTTGACGTAGACCAGACCCTTGGCACCCACCTGCGGACGCTTGACGAAGTCGGTGAGCTGGTCAAGCTGCTTGCGGGTGTAGTTAGCACAACCGGGAACACAGATGGCACCGATGTACTCGGCCTCGTTGAACACGGGGAAGGTGCCGGTACCCTTCAGCTGTGGCATCAGCTCGACGAACTCCATGCCGAAGCGCAGGTCGGGCTTGTCGCTGCCGAAGCGCCGCATGGCCTCGTGCCACGTCATGCGCTGCAGCGGTGGCAGCTCTATCCCGCGTACCTCTTTAAATAGGTGGCGGGCCAGTCCCTCAAAGATGTTGAGCACGTCTTCCTGGTCGGCAAACGACATCTCGCAGTCTATCTGGGTGAACTCCGGCTGGCGGTCGGCACGCAGGTCCTCGTCGCGGAAGCACTTGGCTATCTGGAAATAGCGGTCGAAGCCTGAGACCATGAGCAGCTGCTTCAGCGTCTGCGGACTCTGCGGCAGCGCGTAGAACTGTCCGGGGTTCATGCGAGAGGGCACGACAAAGTCACGGGCACCCTCTGGCGTTGAGCCGATGAGGATGGGTGTCTCAACCTCGATGAAGTTCAGCGAGTCGAGGAAGTTACGAATGAGGATGGTCATGCGGTGGCGCAGCTCAAGGTTCTTGCGCACCACGGAGCGGCGCAGGTCCAGATAGCGGTACTTCATGCGGATGTCGTCGCCGCCGTCGGTCTGGTCTTCAATGGTGAACGGCGGTGTCTGGCTCTCGCTGAGCACGTTCAGCTCGCGGGCCACAATCTCAATGTCGCCCGTAGGCATCTTGGCATTCTTCGACTCGCGTTCGCGGACGGTGCCCTTCACCTGAATGCAGTATTCGCGTCCCAGCTTGTTAGCACGCTCACAGAGGGCGGCATCGTCCGACTCGTCGAACACCAGCTGCGTCAGACCGTAGCGGTCGCGCAGGTCAACGAAGGTCATACCGCCCATCTTACGGGTGCGCTGCACCCATCCGGCCAGCGTCACCTGCTGCCCAGCATTGGCAAGCCTCAGCTCGCCACAAGTATTTGTCCTGTACATATTTCTTTAATAGGTTTTATTTTCGGTGTGCAAAGGTACAAACTTTTTTCGGCATGTCAAGTGTTTTATGCTTTTTTTTTCGTACTTTTGCACCCCAAAAGAAAAAGAACAAGATAACTCATGTTAGAAAACATACTTACCGACCAGGAGCAGCAGCTGCTGCAGACGCTCATCAGCGAGAGCCAGAACATTGTCATCACCTGCCACACCAATGCCGACGGCGATGCCATCGGGTCGAGCCTGGGGTGGGCCGAATACCTGAAGGAGCAGGGCAAGGAGCCTACCATCATCGTGCCCGACCAGTATCCCGACTACCTGCACTGGCTGCCCAACACGGAGAAGATAGTGCGCTACGACAAGCACCGCGAGCAGGCCGACCTGCTGCTGAAGATTGCCGACCTGGTGTTCTGCCTGGACTTCAACACCCCCAGCCGCGTCGACGAGATGCAGCAGTCGCTGTGCCAGTCGAAGGCCAAGCGGGTGCTCATAGACCACCATCTGGGTCCCGACGTGCCCACCGTACTGAGCGTGTCGCACCCCGACGCCTCGTCCACCTCGGAGCTCATCTTCCGCATCGTGTGGCAGCTGGGGGCCTTTGAGCAGATGACGCGCCATTTTGCCACACCCATCTACTGCGGCATGATGACCGACACGGGCGGCTTCACCTACAACTCGTGCGATCCGGCCATCTACTACATCATTTCGCAGCTGCTGACCAAGGGCATCAACAAGGACCGCATCTACCGCAACGTCTACCACAACTTCTCTGAGGACAGGCTGCGGCTGTCGGGCTTTGTCATGCTGGAGCGGCTGGTGGTCGATGCCGAGCGCCACGCCTCCTACTATGCCCTGCGGCGCGAGGACCTCCGACGGTTCCACTTCATGAAGGGCGATGCCGAGGGACTGGTGAACATGCCGCTGCAGATCAAGGGCCACAAGCTGAGCATCTCGCTCCGCGAGGACACAGAGAAGCCTAACCTGGTATGGGTGTCGCTGCGCTCCGTCGACCAGTTTCCCTGCAACAAGATGGCTGCCGAATTCTTCAACGGCGGCGGCCACCTGAACGCCTCGGGCGGCAAGCTCCACTGCTCTGTCGACGAGGCCGTCAAAGTGGCCCAACAGGCTATCCAGGCCTACGAAGAGCTGTTAAAGTAGGCTAATATTGCCGCCGTTTGAGGATTATTTCGTAAATTTGCACGCGAAATTATAAACTAGCAAGAAAACAACAAGAATGAGAAAGACCATCTATACCGTCATGGCACTGGCAACGATGCTGATGACCTTTGCCTGCAACGACTATGAGACCTACGGCGACCTGAAGGAAAAGGAGCGCGACGGCATCGACAGGTTCATCAGCGACTCCAGCTTCGTCATCATCGGCGAGAGCCAGTTTAACAGTCAGGGCGACATGACCATAGGCACCAAGCAGTTTGTGCTGCTCAACAAGAGCGGCGTCTACATGCAGATTCTCAGCAAGGGCTGCGGCGAGGCCATCAAGGACGGCGAGTCGATGAACATCATCTGCCGCTTCATTGAGAAGGCCATACTCGACACCACCACGCTCTACAACAACAGGTACTACATCTTCGACCCCGACATCATGAGCGTCACACGCACAGGCAGCACCTATACCGCCAACTTCACCGAGGGACGGATGTACAGCACCTACGGCAGCTCAGTGCCCGAGGCTTGGCTGGCTCCCCTGCAGTATATCAAGCTGGGACGGCTCACCAAACCCGAGGACGAGAAGGCCCACGTGCGCATGATCGTGCCCCACTCACAGGGCACCACCAGCAATGCCAAGAGCAACGTGAAGCCTTATTTCTACGACATTACTTACCAAAGAGGACGATAAATCATACTTATGACACTGATAAAATCTATTTCCGGCATCCGCGGCACTATAGGAGGCCATACGGGCGATACGCTCAACCCGTTAGACATTGTCAAGTTTACAACGGCATACGCCACGTTTATTGCGAGGTGCGAGGTACGAGGTGCGAGGTGCGAAGATATGCGCAAGATCGTGGTAGGACGCGACGGACGTATCTCGGGTCCCATGGTGCGCGACATTGTCTGCGGCACACTGGTAGGCATGGGCTATGAGGTCATCGACATTGGCCTGGCCACCACCCCCACCACCGAGCTGGCAGTACGCTGGCATGAGGCCGACGGCGGCATCATCATCACCGCCTCGCACAACCCCACGCAGTGGAACGCCCTGAAGCTGCTCAACAGCGAGGGCGAGTTCCTGACGGCTGCCGACGGCGCCGAGGTGCTGCGCATTGCCGAGGCTGAGGACTTCGACTACGCCCCCGTGGAGCGTCTGGGCCGCGTCGTCAAGGACGACACCATGAACCAGCGCCACGTCGACTCCGTGCTGCAGCTGCGCCTGGCCGATGTCGAGGCCATCCGCAACCGTAAGTTCCGCGTCTGTGCCGACACCATCAACAGCGTTGGCGGCATCATCCTGCCCCAGCTCTTTGAGGCACTCGGCGTGAGCTACGAGATACTCAACGGCGACTGCACCGGACAGTTTGCACACAACCCCGAACCGTTGGAGAAGAACCTGCAGGGCATCATGGAGAAGATGCGCGGCGGCGGCTTCGACCTGGGCATCGTCGTCGACCCCGACGTCGACCGTCTGGCCTTCATCTGCGAGGACGGACGTATGTTCGGCGAGGAGTATACGCTGGTCAGCGTGGCCGACTACGTGTTGGAGAATGAGAAAATGAGAAATGGAGAGAATGAGAAATGGTTTACCGTTTCGAACCTTTCTTCTACCCGTGCCCTCCGCGACGTCACCGAGAAGCACGGCGGACAGTACACCGCTGCGGCCGTCGGCGAGGTGAATGTCACCACGAAGATGAAAGAGGTGGGTGCCGTCATCGGCGGCGAGGGCAACGGCGGTGTCATCTACCCCGAGAGCCACTACGGCCGTGACGCCCTCGTAGGCATAGTGCTCTTCCTGTCGTCGCTGGCACAAAAGGGCTGCACCGCCTCAGAACTGCGCCGCACGTTCCCCGACTATCAGATAGCCAAGAACCGCATCGACCTGACGCCCGACACCGATGTCGACGCCATCCTCGTAAAGGTGAAGGAGATGTTCGCCCAGGACCCCGAGGCCGTGGTCAACGACATCGACGGTGTGAAGATTGACTTCCCCACCCGCTGGGTACACCTGCGCAAGTCGAACACCGAGCCCATCATCCGCGTCTACAGCGAGGCACAGACCATGGAGGAGGCCGACGAACTGGGTAAGCGCCTCATGCAGGTGGTCTACGACATGCAGTAAGCGCTTCTTTTTCGCGAAAAGCTTCATTCATCCCAACGGGAGAACTTCTAAAAATCCGCAAGAAACTGATTAACAGTCGCTTGCGGATTTGTTTATCCATAGCTTTATAATATCTTCTGTATAAGCATCTGTGAGGATGAATAGAAAGGTACATCTGTTTTACCTAAGATGGCGGCTGGAAGGCTGGCCATCTCTTGCAGGTTATCCATTGGAACAAGGACGTTCTTGGCACCGTTCTCTGACAAAAGAGACACACGGTCGCTGAAATTCAAGGCTCTTTCTATGGCTCCACCGATACTAATGTTGCCCAACACGGCCAATGCAGGTTTCAAAGAGCGGTTGAATACTGACGAGACAAGAGCTGTAAAAACAGCACCACCGATTCCTTTGTGTACAGTTGAGCCTAACAATGCAGTGATTTGAATATTCACATCCAGTTTGTTCAGGGAATGCTGCTGCGACAGAATAGTTTTCTCGTTGGCGCGTATATAATTATAGGTATTGCGAACATCCTCTTTTACTTCAGTGGAAGCATTGCCAGAAATAGTCAATTTTCCATTGCCCGGTATCGACACCACTTCTATTTTTACCAATGCTACCTTGTCACCATCACTGGTTGCCGTATAGCAGGTTCCAGGAGCAAGCGGCACATCCTCAATGAGATTGCTGCCACGCTCTTCTGGCAGAGTAACAAAAGTTTCCTCATGTGTGTCCTTGTCGATATACGAGAAGTTCGTGTCCCAGAACTCCATCCCACCAATGCGTTTCAATTGTTCCTTTACGCGGCGGCGCATCTCAATGGCAAATTCCAGATACTGACGTACATCTTCTTTGGTGTAGTTACCGTCTGGATGCATCAGTTTTATCAAGCCTGAAACCGTCTTGCGCACAGGCTTCGTGTCTCGCTGTTTCATCTGTGACCCAAGGATGAAGAAATCGTCAATCGCGTTTACATAACTCTTCTTCCGTTGATGGTGCATCCATTCACTGAAGAAGTCTGTGGAGAATCCGAAGTGATTAGTGAAATGATGCGGAGCGAACTTGATAATCTCCCATCCTGGAAGGAAGAAACTCAAACGATCAAGGAAAGCCGTGTCGTTGGCAATCTTATCACTGAACGGACTAAATAGGTGGCTCGTCTGCAGTACTGTTTCAACAGGCTGGTTGATATTACCATTCAGGATAATAGAGGCATTGGCGGCTTTCTCTCCAGCCTTGCCAGCACGCGAGAAACTGCCGCTTTCCATATAGTCCTTCATCAGCGGCACCACCTCCTTATCCTTGAACAGTTCGTCGGTAGATTCGTCAAAGCACAATGCATCCCATAATCCTACGGCACCTATCTGACCAGAGGAATTATTGACAAACAATGATGCAGCCGTACCCTGACCACCACTCACAAGCATGGAGTATGGTGAAAGCTCCTTGAACACAAAGGACTTTCCTGACGAGCGAGGCCCCAATTCAGCCATGTTGAAGTTTGATTCCACCAGTGGTATAAAGCGTGACAACAACAGCATCCTCAACCTCGGAGTGATGCCCTCCGACTCAGGCTCATAACCGCCACTGCGAAGCAAGACATTGAGCCATTCCTGATTATCAAATGTCTCTCTCGACTTCGCTATTCGCTCTTCCTCGAAGTTTGACAGTTGTATGGGCCTGATCTTTGCAATGACAAAAGGATAGATTTTCGAGCCGATGGTTTGCAGCGGGTCATAGTCAATATCGATGATAGCCCAAATGCCACCAGTCATCAGTTTCTCGTGGCTGGATACCAAATCCTCAGAGATGTTGGCGTCCTTGATGTTCAGGTTCGACAGATGCGCCCAGTACTTATCCCGAGAGGGGTCGAGCCTCACGCTGATTTTGTCGATAACCTTATATGAGCCGCGTTGCTGAATCTTGGCTTGCACCAGATTCGCTTCGTCTGGATTGACATAATGCTCGCGCAATACCCGCTGAACATTCTCAACACCTTCTTTGATTTTCTCCTCATCATCCGTGCTGCATGAGTTGGCCAGCAGATATTCCAATACAAACACGGGCACGTTAGCCGTTCCCTTTACAGAGCGGACGATGTCTTTTCTTACTACGTATCCCTGGAACGCATCCAGGAGTTTCTTATCGAGTTCTATCATATCTTCTTTGGTTTCACGTTGCAGAATTCATGATTAAAACAGGTCGTCAAGGTCACGGCTGACAGACTTCTTAATAACGCAGACATCCAACTGCTCCGTGGTCTGTGCATCTATGACTACCACTTTCAGCAGACTGGTATTCATTGTGTTTTCAAAATCCAGGACGGCATCAGCCTTTATCCTGAGTATGCTTGACTTAGAGTCTTCATTGCCATCTTCTCGGTAGAAGAGCAACTGCACTTTCCGTTCTGACTCAAACACATTATTCGAATCTCCAGTTCCCATCATTTTGATGGTATAGAACTGTCCCGTCACAGCACCAAGTTCTGCCTTGTTAGCAATTGAGACTTTCAGTCCCATCTTGACATTTTTCTCGGCAAAATGGTAGGCGGGTATCAGACATTCCTGTGGGGTCATGCCTCCATGTGCATAGCCATACTTACCTCTGGTGCGGAAAGGCTTGTCGGTTTGTGCATAGTACTGATAACTGCCATTGATCCATTCATCGTTCCTTTCTATCAACCCACACTGCACAGGATCTGTTGACACGGCAAAGCGTTCATCGATGGAAGTTCCTGTTGGTGGAGGTACTTTGTCCGCTTCATCCAGGATGCCAGTAATCACATAGCCGTGATCCGTCGTAAGGAACACATCGTTGTAGCCCATGCGCAGCAACTGCTGGATAGCCGTATATAGCTTTTCTTCATAGCCAGATATTTCCGCCAGTCCTGCCATTTGCAGCGTCTCACCTATCTCATCGATATTGCCGCATGTCAGCACCAACTTTGCTGCCGTGACACTACTGTTCAACTTATCCAAAGAAATGATTTCAACGTCTGGGACTTCCTGCTTCAGTGCTGCCTGACGTTTTGCAGAGCTGTCTCCGATAGCTGAAGGCAAGCCATAGAGCGCACTCATGCCATTGGACGTAACTGAAGGTAATTTGCTCCATGCCGTTGTTCTTTCGATAGTGATGCCCGAATGGAACTTCCGCCTGGCAATGGCTTCTGCCATCTCTAATCGCAGACCGTCGCAGACGATGACGGCTGTTTTGTTGCGCCCATGGGCTAACATCTTCGTCAGTAATCCCTGCTGCGTCTGTTCGTAGCGGTCTGTCAGCCCAAACCACGCACCTAAAAGCAGCTTGTTTTGCGTTTCGTAATGCTCCTGCACTGGGCGCAGCACCTCCGGCTCGTTCAGCCATTCCACGTAGATACGTCGCATAGCAGTGTCGAGTGGTGCAAAAGTATCGCGATAGTATTCAGCCAACTGTGGAAGCGAACTGATCATGTGTGGCTGTCCGATGTTGAAATCAAGCAGTGTCTGAACTTCTTTCAGCCAAGACAACTTATAACGCTGTGCTTTCTTCGAAGACAAACGATACGCAATAAACCTCTGATCTTCTCCAATCCCCATATTTCGTTTCATCTTCTCGGAGAGGTTTCTGAACATCACTTTATCAATGGCGGCAAAGGGGTGGTCTGGATGACAGGTATATGGACTCCATCCTGTAGTGGGAAGCGTAAAGCCATCAATATACGCCTGCATCTGTTCTTTCATCTCTTCGCTGTCTGCCATTGCATAGTAGATGTCCAACAACTCACTATCAGCTGTCCCGTCTAACAGTTTACGGAAAAGAGAGGCCATGAATTCTGTAGCCAACACTTCCGGCGTTTGATTGGTCTTTGGCTTTCCTGCTATCTTGCACGCCTCCTCCTGCATGACGGCATACACATCGCTATCCGTTTCCTGTGCAAACTGCTCGGGGTTTTTCAGGAAATCAGTAATCAACTGGGCTGGCTGCAAGGGGTTGTTGATGCCCGTTGCGATACCTCGCCACCAGTTTTCATCTCTTCCTCTGCTCATCTTGGCAGCCAGCAGTAGCGTTCTCCCATCAACGTGTGTATGAAGTCCCAACTCGACGTGCAATGTCTGCTTAATGTAGGCTTCCATGTCGTCGAGAACAATGCAACCACAAGTGGCAGCGTATTCTTGCAGAGCCGTCAGCTTTTTCTGCGGAATAGTGGTGTAGAAGATGACGTTCTTCTCACGGTAGTCACGCTCTGCCTCCGTCCTGACGCGCCTTTCTTCGGAGGGCTTCGAAGCTGTCAGCACTATATATCTTCGTGCAGGCAAATAGGCCAACAGGAAAGCCCCGTCGCCTTGTGTGTCAGTAATCACTAAGCGGTGGTGAGCGTCTGTCAGCTCTTTTACCCTATCTAAAAACCATTGTCCAATCATATACCTTGTTTCTTGAATCCGCTTTATCAGTCAGGAAACCGTGTCCAATTACTTCTTTATAATAGTGGTGTCATATACAACGGCAGGTATACCAATCCGTCTTTTGTCTCCACATCTTTGGTATGCAGTACGTATGGGGTGCTTAAATACTGTCCAAACTTCTTGATGCACTTGTTGATGGACGTAAGTGTATAGTTCGTACCACTTTTCACTTCTATAGGAGAAATGTTATGGCGTGAGGTTACTACCTCTTTCTGTATCAGAAAGTCTATCTGCATTCTGTTTTCTGCTTCCTCCTTGTCGTAGTTTGAGTAGAAAAACAGTTCGTTGCCAGAGGCTTTCAGCATCTGTGCCACAACATTTTCAACCAGCATACCCTCGTCAATCTCCAGTTTGTCGAACATCAGCTTTTGGTAAATCTCGTTGGTTACAATACCACGGGCACTGAAGGCCAGCGAGATAAGCAGTCCGGTATCGCAAAAATAGCATTTCAGCACTGTCCTGTCCTCATTCAGTTGCAGGCCTATGTTTGGTGCAGTCGTATTATAGCTGATGATTGCTATCCTTGAATCCTCAAGCCAAAAGAATGCGCTGTCATACTCTCGCATCCGGGCTTCATCTTTCAGAGCGGAAAGCACAAACTTCTTTTCTTTCTTCTGCAACTGCCCCGGAATTGCATCATAAATGGCACCAACCCGTGCCTTGGCACCTCCTGCATACTTGTTGATGTCATTCTTGTAAAGACGCAGGATTTGGCGCTTGACAGCGTCTACTTTCGTAAAGTCACGCGACGAGACGTATTCCGCCACCGCCTGAGGCATGCCCCCCACTATCAGATACTGGCGGAAATAGTGCATTGCCTCACGGTGGAACTCTCCCATCGGTTGTCGTTTCTCAAAACGCTGTCTTATGAATGGCATCATCACCTCGTTGCCCATGGCCCACAGGAATTCCTCATAATCCATCGGGTACATGTCAATACCATCCTCCTCAGATGGGATGACGATGTTTTCTACGTTTTTCTTAATCGAGATAAGCGAACCCGTTTCCAGATAGTCGAACCTGTGGTCTGCCACAAGTGTCTTGATAGCCTCGCGGGCACGGGGACATTTCTGAACTTCGTCGAAGATAATCAGCGACTTCCTGGGAGTCAGTTGCCTCTTGTAGTGCAACTGGATATTCTGCAGTAGTGTGTCAATATCCTCCAGATACTCGTCAAACCACCCTTTCACTCGCGCGGGAGCCTTACTGAAGTCGATGAGTATGTAGGAATCATACTCATTTCTGGCAAACTCTTCTGCGATATAACTCTTTCCGATACGTCGCGCACCCTCTATCAGTAATGCTGTCGTACCAGCCTTTTCCCGTTTCCATTTTACAAGACTATCGTAAATCTTACGTTTCATCATCGTTTCAGCTATTGTCGTTTCACGTTTCCCATCCTAATTCACGTTCCTTTTATACACATTTCCAAGATTTCTCAGATGATGTATTATACACATTTCCGCGATTTTTGGATAGGCATTACAAAAGTACAACTATTTTCTGATAACACCAAAGATTTCACAGAGTTTATGCTTTTTACCAGTCAGCCTCCAGATATTTCTTCAGTTGTGTACTCTTCAGCACCTCATAGCTGATGAGACCGGCTTTCTGCAGGGGAGCGATGTTCTTGCCTACGCCGTCATCCAACTTGGGATTGTAGCCAGAGGCAAGCAGTTGGTCTATCTTCTCACAGAATGTAGCCAGCTCTTTCAGTTGTGTACGTACTTCTGCGGCTTCTGCCTTCTGAGTGGCATCACCTTGCATCAGTACTTGCAGACGGTCGTTCAATGCTGCTTCACGGTTTGCAGTATAGACGCTTTTGATGCGCAGCAGCGTATCGCGGTTCCACTTATAGATACTCACGAATAGTTCCAGCGCATGGTGAGACCCAGAGGTGAGGTGCCAGATGAATGGAGTCTTGGGCAGATACATAAAGAGGTTCAGGTGGTCGCTCAGCTGTGCAAAGAATCGCTCTTGCAGGTAGCGTTGCAAGTTGCCGCTCCCCAACAGGGAGAATACTTGTGCTATCTGCGCTGCACTGTAGCCTCGTTCCACCATCTCTGCCTCAATGCGTGGTGCCAACTGCACCTCTCCGGCATTGCCAACGAGTGGTATCACACCATCGTCGTCCTTGGCCAACAGCGAACGGATGACATCGGTAATTAGCTCGAAAGCCAGTGTCTGAGTTCGTTGAGGGGGCAAAACGCCAGCATTCTTGAACTGCCACCACACTTCCACAGGGTTCATCTTATGCTGAATGCAGAATTCCTCCCATTCCTTGTTGGTCTGGTAGAGCACCTCGAAATCTGTCACCCGTGGCAGATCATCACGCTCCTCTAAGTTGTCCAAATGCTTCAATACATCATCAGAAGGCGCAAACTCACTTTCTGTTGTCAGCCACTGAAGATAGGCTTCCTTTGCTTCGTGGCTCACAGGTAGGTCACCAACGGGGATACCTTCTTTATCTAAGACCATCTGTATGTCGTGGTCACTCAACTCATAGACATCGAAAACTATCTTATTGATGATACTTTCGCTGAGAAGGATTTGAGTGAGGAGGGCATTCTCATTATTATAATATAGAGTCAAATATGCAAAAACATCACCTGTTGGAGTAATGGGGGAATGCTTATAGTTATACTCTATTAAAGAATAGGTGCATTTAGACTCGCAGATATCAACGTTTTGTTTTGAATGAATACATATCGTATCATAGTTGTCTGACTTTCCAATGATGATAGGGATTCTTCCAATATCACCAACTTGCGTGTTCACAGTAGGATTCAAGCAATTAATTATGTATTTTGTAAGAGTTGAGTTTGTTATTGCAAGCAAAATATGAACGTCTATTTTCCCTAAAGTAAAAATGGAAGAGCCTCCTGAATCAAATAAATGATCAGCCTTCATCAAACGAAATGACGCGCCTTTCGAGCCTGTACTACAATATGTGACACCTTCTGTGAAATAGTATTGTTCATTCTGAGGTCTTGATTTTTGTTTCCCATTTTCGTCAACGAACCCTTTAATTCGCTCTCCATTATTTTCCCAGTCAACAACGAGCCAGTCATTACCATACCATTTTTGATAAGGACCTCCTTTTGCATACTTAATCCAATATCTGAAATCTGTAGAAGGAGAGATTTCCCACCAATACCGTAGAAAACGATTGTTGTTAGAAGTTATTAAGCCTTGACAATTCTTTAAATCATCTTCAATAGTTGGTAAAGAAAACTTCTCTCTGAACTCATCTGAAATCCAGTAGATGAAGGGATAGGACTTGATACCTTTTAGCTTTTTCTGAGGTAAAGTATAAACACGGTCATTAAGAATGCCGTTCAAATATTCTGCAAAGGCTTTAGCAAGAGATCCTTTCTTGAATTTTTCTTGCTGTCCTGCAGTAATGTTGAAATAGACACCAGGAGCATTGTCTTTCTGGGTCATGTCAAGCGTATAGAACGTTGCATCAAGCAGAATGCCTGGTCCGAAGAGGTTCACGCGGTCAAGACCATAATCCACCATCACATTGATATGTGTATGCTCCAACATAAATTTGCGAACATCCTCAAAGGTTTTGATGAACATGAAGGTATGTGGATGAATCATTCCCACCTTTCCATCATCCCCTGCCAATTCGCAGCACCGCTTAATGAAGCACGCATAAAGGTTGCTGTTAAACTTCAGTGGCTTCTTATAGTTCTCTTCCACTAATGCCTTCAGCTCCGTGCCAAAGTCGCCACTATCCGTATATGGAGGATTAGCCACCACCACATCGAACGGGTTAGTAATTACATCAAGGAAGGTCATTGCCTCACTCATCTTCAGTAGCGTGTAAGGATTGCTGTTGTGCTCGCTATATTTGTTCACGAGGTTATGAATTTGTTGGTTCATTTTATACTTCTCGTCAAACAAATCGTTCATCTCTTCTTCGGAGAACAACGAATGATTGTCATCATTGGGCGCAATGGTCTTCAGTTGTTCTTCTACGCGAACCAGCGTTCCGAACTTATGCGCTTCCGATAAGTCAGTCCATATCTTTCTCGCCAATACATCATACTGCCGCTCCCAACTCGCATCATAGCCAAACTCTGCTTTCACAGTCTCGTAATCAGGCAACACAAAATTGGTACACACCACATTGGTATGCTCCGGCATACGGGCACGCCGTCCTCCCATCTCTCGTGCTTTGATTAGTAACCCGATTTGTGATAGTTGAACAGCACGCTCATCAAGATCGACACCATAAAGGTTGTTTTCTACAATCATAGCAGGAATTTCCCTGCGGTTGTATTCTGCTCCGAAATTCTCTATCTGGTCCATATACAGGTCATAGAACATGGAGAAGGCGTAGAGCAGGAAGTTGCCGCTACCACAGGCAGGATCGATTAACCGTAGTTGCAGCAGGTCCTTTTTGGGCCTGACACTTGTTGTGGGACGATTGGCAATGGAATATCGGCGATTACCATCTTCATCTGCCTTGTCAATTTCGCTTTCAGGGAACATCTCCAAGTAGAGTTTTCCAAGTGTATTGTCAACAAGGAACTTCACCACCCATGAGGGCGTATAGACCTGACTTTGAAGCGACACCTTGTCGTACTCAGTCTTGTCGCCACTCTGCTTAAATTCCACCTTTTCGGCAGTATTGAAATTCTCGTAAAGCCAACCTAAGATGTCGTCCTTCTGCCACGTGTCAGCACAGTCGGGATCATTCTCAATTGCGTTGAAGGCAGCAATGATCTCGTTCAGCTCATCCGCCGTGGGCATCATGGCATACGGATAGTCGCGCTGATAGATACGGAAGTTCATCTGTGCCATTTCTTCGAACTTATCTTCAAGGAAAGGCACCAGACCGTCGCGCTCCATCGTTCGACCTTCCGGATGTTCTTCGAGCCATGCCTGATGGGCAGCAGACAAACCGCCGTTTTCAGCACGCTGTTTGATGACTTCTGGGAACAGCTCTTTCTGCTCCATCAGCTTGATAGCAGCCAAGCGGTTGAAGAGTGTGAACACACAGGGCTTCAGTTTCTCCTCTCGCTCTGCGGCATTGATTCCGTTACGCTCCATCTGTGCCTCCAAAGCACGATGAATAAGGATGCGGATATTGAGTACGTGATCTATCAGATTCATCTATTCTATTTACGATTTACGAATTTACGATTTACTATTTATTTGACGATTTAAGGATTTAGCTATTGAAGTCCAACTCGTCAGTAGTACTGAAGTTCTTGATGAGCGACATCTGTTGCGTAAGCCACAAGCGGTAATCGCTGACGCTCATTTTCCCTTGCGGCAAGTGTGAGCGCATGCTGCGGGTCTTGGGGGGCTGGGGCCTCTGGGACTGCTGAGACCCATGAGACTGCTGGGGTTGTGGAGGTGTTGGCTGTGAGGTCACTATCTCCGTTTGCCAGAGCAACAGCTTCTGTTCCTGCTGCGGTGCCATGTTCTCCGCATACGTCAGGTCACGGAGTTGGAAACCACACTTGCGACAGCGAATCTCATATTGCGGAATGTCAACCAATGTAATCTCATAGCGTTTGCAACTGCTGTCAAACTCAGCGATGTTGCTATAGAGTGCGGCATTCCATTCTTTGGGATATGCATCAAGTTGGGTTTTCAGTTGTTCTGCCTGTATTCTCAGGTCATTATACAGTTTAGAAACAACTTCTTTCTTACCATTGAAGAGCGCGTAATAGACATCGCGGGCTTGCTGAGAAAGTTGCTGGATAGTCTTGTAGTTGCTTACAACATTGGTTTCGTAACATAAAGTGAACTTCTCTACGATGGGGTCAATCAGTTGACGATCACACTCTGCCTGTATGATTTCTTCCTTCACATCGGCAAGATAATACTTAATGTTATTAATGTCGCGGAACTTTGTCTTGATAAAGTCAAGGTCTTGTTCTACTCGTTCAACAGCCTTGACAAATTCATCCTGCTGGCTAAGGAAGGCACGAGCCTGTGAGAAACAAGTGGCCTCGTTGACAGCAATAGTGAAAGGCTGGAACACAGCCTTCGTTTGAATAGATCCTGCAAACAGGCGGCTCATACGATCATCTAAAGCTATCTCCTGATTGACCTTCGACAAGATGGCTTTAGAGAGACTGCGCACGGCATCCACCACATCGAAGTCGTTCAACTGGAAGCTAAGGTTGTCGCCCGTCCACTGCTTGTAATTACAATCCTCCTTCAGAATGTCAATCATCTCTGTGCGCTCCTTGTAGGTGAGGTTTTGAGCCACGGCCTTGAAACTGGCCTTGGCAAAGTTGCGTGTGGATTGGAAAATGTCGCGGCATCCTTCAGTATTGACACTGTTGAAGTCCTGTCCGGCATATTTGGCGATGACCTTGTTGCCACGGAACAGCGCCGCAACAGCACACATGATGGTACCGATGCTGTAGCCCGTAGGAGGTGCTGACAACTGCTTTTCCAGTTCTGCGCCGGAGATGAAAGAGGCAGCCTTGGCCAGTATCTCGATAGAAACGGAAAGATTGGTACCCACGAAATTGCCTTTGGTGTCGAAGAACTTGAAGTCATCGGCAGTTCCGAAAAGAGCATGCAGACGGTTCGATGGTTCTGTGAGCACCTTAGGAGCCAGCGTGTCGGGAAGCTTGGCAGAAAGACGTTTGGTAAAGATGTTATCGTACAGACGCGACTGCAGGTCTTTCAGCGTACCAGTGAACTGCGGTTCGCTGAGCTGATACACCTGATAGGCATAGACGGCAGAGCCAGAAGCGTAGGCGGTACGGAGGAGCTCAGTAAGCCGGTCTTTTTTGATTTCCAATTCCGCTGTAAAGCCAAGAACAATGCGTTTCTCCTCTTCTGTCAGATACGACTTCTCGTTGATATACTCAATACGCTTGATGTCGGTCACCAATGATGTAATTTCGTTGGCATCTGCAATGTCGGGCACTATATAGATAGCCTCTTTGTGCTGTTGCGACTCCTGCTTCACATTATTTATATACTGTGTGGTGTCGCCGCTCTGGCGGACTATAAAGATGTCGTGGAGCATGACCTTCAATAATTCTCCATTGTTGCCAATGACCGGCTCGCCGTCCTCTCGGGCAATGAGGAAATTGACGGGAACATTCTCCACGTTGATGGACTGCACACTACGCAGCAGGGGCAATCCTTTCAGGCAGCGTGTCACCTCATTGCGAATGACAAATGGCGGCACGTCGTATGCCTTCATATCATCAAGGATGCGCTGTTCTGTCTGGTTGGTGATACGGTACTGATTGCCTGCCAGCAGCACGATTTGGTTTTCTACCAAGACCGTTAAAGCAGACTTGATTTCTGCCAGTACTTTATAGTAAAGATCGGGACAGTCTATATATGCTTTGCAGATGTTCTCTGCGGTGGTCTGTGTAACCTCCGTTTTGGCGAGGAAGTGTATGGTTTGCAATAGCTTTGTTCCTTCCACGTACTGATAGCCTTTATAGCGCAAGGTGTCGGATGCCTGTTGGTAGCGTGCCCGCTGTTCTTCCTCGGTCGTCAGCTCTGCCTGCTTGCAAAGCTGGGTAGCGGTGACATGGGCGTGTTCGTGATAGTCGCGTTTCACCTCCTTCTTCAGCACGTCAAAAGCAGAGATAATCATGCCGCGTGCGCCTGTTTTTGTCTGTACCATCTGGCCGGAGCCAAAGAGGAAGTACTGAAGCATACGGAACTGATACTCGTGGAATGGATAGTAATCGGCGTATGTGTCGGCATCCTGCGTAGGCCGGAGATTCAGGCCGGGCAAGTTCGTGATGTCGCGGATGGCACCACTATTATGGCCATAATAGTCTTTCAGCTCCTCACGTGCATCATCATGTTTTGCCAACAGTCGCTGCTTGATAATCACGTCCACCTCGTCGGCCTTGATGTCGATGGTGGTACGGAAGCGGTCGCGAAGCTTGGTTAGCAGGTTCTTTGAGACATTCTTCATGGAAATCACATCGTCCAACTTCAACTGGGCAATGGCAATTGTCCAGGCTTTGCGACCTAAAGAAGCTAAAGATTCGGCAATACCTTCCAGGTCGAGTAAGTTGATCTTGTCCTGATTGATGGCCTCGCTCACTTCATCAATCATGAACACAATACGCTTGTCGGGGTTCTTGTCAAGATAACGCTGCAGGTCCTCGCGCAACTTGGCTGCATCGTATTCGGCACGATGCTGGATGACGAGATTCTTTGATTCCTCAATCTCCTCTGCCGACATGCCCATGTCGGAAAGAGCACGCTTGAAAACAGAAGGACTGTTCTTCATGCTCTTACGTACCTCTTGCCAGGATGCCCCCTCGTTCTTTTGTACAATCTGTAGGAATTCGTCGTATTTGCCATCGAGCAACAGTTCATATTCCAAGAGGCCAATCCAGTTGTCGAGCAGGCCAAGAGCATGGAGGAAGTTGGCCATGAGCATATAGGGCAAGCCGTATGTGTTGGTACTCTTGGCAGAGTCGAACAAGACGACAAGGCTATTGATACGATCAAGGCCCCGGATGTTGTTTTCGAGGACATCAACATCAGGGAGACCCGTCAACTTGGGAACAAAACGCTGACGAAAAGTGGTGCCTTCCAACATGGGATTGCGAAGCAGATAGCCCAACATCTTGGCAAAGTAGGACTTACCGGAACCATAGAATCCGCTCAACCATACACCAGACTGCATCTTGCCCGACACGTATTCATCGCAGAAATCCGAAAGGTGCTTAGCAAGACTCTCCGTCAGGATGAAACCATCGAGTTCGGAAATGATTTCGCGGTCGCTTTGTGCATGGAGGTCGATAACGCTTTTTATTTCATCATCGAGATTGATAGTAAGAATATCTTTAATCTGATTCATATTGTTAGCTGTTATTTGATGACGATACAACGATAGCGGGATGCAGGCACCTTGCCCAAGAACATGATTTTCTCTCCTTCGACAGTGGCTGGATAGAACACGATGAGCTGACGATGGGCACTAAGCACTCGCTTGTCTTCCATAATGTGGATATTGAAGATGTCGAGATCGTAGAGCGAGCCTGTGTGGACGATGACGGGCGACTTCCCCTCATTGAACACTTGCACGATACGTTCCATCAAATACTCAAAAAAGGTGTCTTCTGAGTTATTCTCACTCCGATAAACCTCTTTGCCAAATTCTTCATACATGGCTTCGAAGGTGTCCTGACCTATCTCATTCATATAATCGGACAACGCCTGACGAATATCGACAAACGTATATTGGTCTGAAGGAAGTCTACGCTTGCCTTCTTCGATATACTCGTTATCTTCCATGGGGGGATAGACGAACAAGATGCTTTTTCCGCCATTGGCTTCAACGGCAACAGAAGCGAGGTCGTTTTTCAATGCGCTTTCGAGATTGTCGAATAGGCGATTGTGGTCATATTTGAAAGTACTGCTCATGGAATCATGTCTATTTTGATGTGATTGCCTAATTGGGTAATTGTCCACTTGTCGGTGAACTTGATAGACTTTAGCCTTTTGATAAGCGTAGGTGTATCGAGGAAAGAGAATTGGAAAAGAGGATTCTGCTCTGACGGATTGTCTGGGTAAATGACTAAAGCCAGACGAACCAGGATTTCAAAGACCTCATCACCAATGAGCGGGTATTTGATTTCCTTGGTCTGACTGCCTGTAGCCAGTCCCAACTTCTTCATCAGCGTAAGATACTTGGATGCCGTAATTTTCAACGTCGCATCACTCCATTGCAATTCATTCGGATAGGTGTGTCGTAGTTCGTAGAGGTAACTTAAAATCTCATCGGGAAAGAGCGACAGCCGTCCAGCAAACAGGGACTTCATGAAATAGTTCTCAGTAATCAGCGAAAAGAGACGGTTGTTAATGCACAACTGCCAGAAAACAACCAGCAGTTTCTGATCCAGACGGAGTTCGTCGGTAGCAAGAGCTGCTTCAATAATCGTTCGGTGCTGCTGGTTATGGAATGACAGTATCTCTGTATTGATAGCTGATATAAATCGCATCCCCGACTTCTCCGTGCGAAAAGAAAAGTCTGCATTGGGGTCGCTCCTAAGACTACGCACGGCATAGTCCATCATGGCTGCATAATCGGGTATGCTGCCGAGTATATTGATGCCAGAGTTGAAAAGAACCTTCTTGCTTGATGCCTGGGTACTCATCGCTCACGAGAGGGAATCTTTAGTTCCCGAATATGCGGCCAGGCTCCCTGAAGGCTGCGAGGTTAGTAATAGGTTCTTAGATGAGGATTGCCATCCCCGACACCAAGGAGCATAAAAAACGTGGAGCCAGTCCTGTTGCCCGTTCCACGAAGTAAAGGCTCTCGCATTGCCCAGTCAGTCGAAACGAGCAACGCGGAAAGCCCCACGCAGAATGCTATAGTAATACCCACACGTTATGAAACAGTCCTACGAACCGTCCATATACAATACGGGCTGTCTATAAACATCCCAAGGGGCGTCCCCGTTGCCTTGTTTTTGACCGACTTTTGAATTTGCGAGATTCTTACTTCGTCAAAACCAAGGCGTCAGAAAACGCCTATGTCCATGATGTCTGCACCGCAGCCTTTTCATGCCACCCATCTGTCACTACAACATGGGCAGCAGCCACAATGCATCTGCAAAGATACGAAATAATTCCGTTATCTTATTGTAATAAGGTATATTTTAAATCAATTTTAACCGTCTGAAAGAGAAAATCCACCTTTTAGTTCGTTTCTGCTTATAACAACTATATATGCTGACCGTGTTCAAGCATTAAGCTGGCGGGCACGCTCCAGGGCAATGTTGATGTGTGAGCAGATGTTATCGGTACCCACCAACTCGTCGAACTTCGCTTTGTGGAGTACGGCCTGCACCGTCTCGTTGACACCGGAGAGCACCACCTGTATGCCCTCCTTCTGCGACATCAGGCAGAGGTTGGTGAGGTTGTGGATGCCCGTGGAGTCGACGAACGGCACTTTACGCATACGGATGATGCGCACCTTGGGACGGCGACCGCGATGGAGGGCTCCCATGATTTCCTCGAACTTGTTACCGGCACCGAAGAAGTAAGGACCGTTAATCTCGTACACCTCAACGCCCTCGGGGATGGTGAGGTGCTCAAGGTTGCCCAACTGGAAGTCGCTCTCTTCCTCGGCAGGGTTAATCTCGTCGCTGATGACCTTCACGTCGGTAGTCTCAGCCATACGGCGCATGAAGAGCAGGCAGGCACAGATGAGTCCCACCTCGATAGCTATCGTCAGGTCGAAGATAACGGTAAGCAGGAAGGTGACCCAGAGCACGATGACGTCGCTCTTGGGGTTCTTCAGGATGGAGGTGAACGAGCGCCAGCCGCTCATGTTATAGCTGACAATGACGAGCACACCGGCCAGGCAGGCCATGGGGATATACTGTGCCAGCGGCATGAGGAAGAGGAAGATGAGCAGCAGCACGGCAGCATGGATGATGCCGGCCACGGGGGTGCGTCCGCCGTTGTTGATGTTGGTCATGGTGCGGGCAATGGCACCGGTGGCAGGGATGCCGCCGAAGAGTGGCGATGCCAGATTGGCCACGCCCTGGGCTATCAGCTCAGTATTGGATGAGTGACGGTCGCCGATAACACCGTCGGCCACGGTGGCAGAGAGCAGCGACTCAATGGCGCCGAGGATGGCGATGGTGATGGCTGGCGACACCAGACCCTTGATAACCTCCCACGACAGGGCGGGTACCTGAGCCTCAGGCAGCTGATTGCTGATAGAGAAGCGGTCGCCGATGGTCTCGATGGAGGTGACGCCGGCATACTGCTTCAGCAGCAGGGCGGCAACGGTCATCACGATGATGGCTATCAAGGAACCGGGCAGTTTGTCGAGCTGCGAGGTGCGAGGTGCGAGGTGCGAGAGACGCGGCCACAGCGCTATCAGTATGACTGAGCCGATGCCTACGCCGGCACTCCACCAGTCGATGGTGGGCAGCGCCCCCACGTAGGCTATCCACTTCTCAATGAAGTCTGAGGGCACTTGGACCATGGTCAGGCCCAGCAAATCCTTGATCTGCGTAGTGAAGATAGTGAGGGCGATACCGCTGGTGAAACCTACCACAATGGGGTAAGGTATGTACTTGATGATGGTGCCCAGATGGAGCACACCAAACATGATGAGGAACACACCGGCCATGAGCGTGGCAATGGTAAGGCCCTCGAAGCCGTACTGCTGGATGATGCCATAGATAATAATAATGAACGCGCCTGTGGGACCGCCAATCTGCACCTTCGATCCGCCAAGGACAGAGACGATGAGACCGGCGACAATGGCCGTGATGATGCCCTTCTCAGGGGTGACGCCCGATGCTATGCCAAAGGCAATGGCCAGGGGCAGGGCTACGATGCCCACAATGATACCGGCCAGCAGGTCGGTGGTGAACTGCTTCTTGCTGTAGTTCTTGAGTGTCGCAATCAACTGCGGTTTAAACTCCAATGTTGTCATGACAAATACTTGTTATCTTGAAAAATGAGGGTGCAAAATTAATAAAAAAGTTAATAATAGCAAAAGAAAAAGCCAAGATAATGAAAAAAACTATACTTTTGCCCCTAAAATATCATTTTTAACCCTTTAAATAAGTATTGTTATGAAAAAAATGATGATGATGGTGATGGCAGCTATGGCCATCGGTTTCACAGCGTGTGGCAACAAAGCTCAGCAGGCTCCTGCTGACGAGGTAGCAGTAACAGCCGACTCTACGGCAGCAGCCATCGACGTTGAGGGCATCGTAGGCGAGGTGACCGCCCAGTTGGCCGAAGAGATTCAGGCCAAGGACGCCGGCAAGCTGCAGCAGACCATCGAGGCTGTGCAGGCGAAGGTGCTGGAGATGGTGAAGACCAATCCCGAGGCTGCCAAGGCTTATGTAGAGAAGGTGCAGAACTACCTGAAAGAGAATGCCGAGCAGGTGAAGACCATCGTTGGCGATAATGCAGTTGTTAAGGCTGCCGTCAGCGCCCTGACAGATGCCCCCGCCGATGCCATCGTGAGCAGTCTGGCAAGCACTATCGACGGTGCCCAAGCCGTTGGCGATGCCGCTGTTGACGCTGCCAAGCAGGCCGGACAGGATGCCGTAGACGCTGCCAAGCAGAAGGCCAACGAGCAGGTGGAAGCAGCCAAGGAGAAGGCTAACGCCGAGATTGACAAGGCTGCTAACGAGGCTGCCGACAAGGCCAAGAAGGCGCTGGGACTGTAATAATTCAAGGAGTTAAGGAGGTAAGGAGTTAAGGAGTTAAGACAATAGTTCTGAACTCAAAAAGCTCCGCAGACAATAGTCACCGGCAAAACATTTGTCTTAACTCCTTAACTCCTTTAACTCCTAAACTCCTAAAAAACGATTCACTGAATAAAACGGGGCATTCGTTGAACGGATTTGCCCCGTTTAACATTTCACATTATCTTTGCACCATAAAAGTTTAAACCACAAATACAAAACGATTATGAAGAAGATAATGCTTTCATTGGTTGTCGTCGTCTCGGCCAGCATACTGCAGTGCTGCTCTACTGAAGACCCCATCAGCGACTTCAACAACAACAATGCCAGCTATGGCGGCGACAACAATAACGCTAACTACAACGGCAACAACAGCAGCAGCAGTGCCAGCACCGACCTGCTGACCTTCAGCGTGGCGGTAGACAAGATCACCGCTGAGCCATCGGCCACCGTGGCAGAGTACTTCCCCGACTCTGAAGATAACCTGGCCAACAACTCGTTCACCACCGAGATACCCATCGACCTGTCGAACCCCACGGCAAAGACCTACGACAACGGCGTGACGGTAAGCGTCAGCGGAGGCCACATCACAGCCAACCATAGCTCGGTGAAGTCTGTGTGCTACGTGGTGAGCGGCACTACTGCCAACGGCTCGCTCACCGTTGTCGGCGACAAGAAATACGAGGTGCAGCTCAACAGCGTCAGCATCACCAACCCCGACTCTGCTGCTCTGAACCTGCTGTCGGGAAAACGGGCCTACGTCGTGCTCAACGGCACCAGCACACTGACAGACGGCACCGCATCGAAGAACGACCACAAGGGTGCCCTCTACTGCAAGGGTAAGCTGCTGTTCAACGGCAACGGCACCCTGGAGGTCTACGGCAACTACAACAACGCCATCCACTGTGCCGACTACATCGTTACCCGCACCGGCATGAACATCTACGCCAAGTCGACGGCTAACCATGGCATCAAGGCCAACGACGGTATCTACATCAACGGCGGTGTGCTGAACGTTGAGGTGACGGCCGACGGCGCCAAGGGCATCAACTGCGAGAGCAACATCACCGTCAACGGCGGACGCACCACGGTGATAGCCACCGGCGGAGGTGTCTACGAAGACAGCGAGGCCAAGGGCGCTGCTGCCATGAAGTGTGACTCCGTCTACACGCAGAACGGCGGCGAGGTGTGCCTGAAGGCTACCGGCAACGGCGGCAAAGGCCTGGATGCCGACTGGGAGTGCTACGTGAACGGCGGCTCTATGAAGGTGATCACCACCGGCGGCACCTACAGCTACAGCCGCGACACCGCCTCGCCCAAGGGTATTAAGATAGGTACGAAGAACACCCACGGCGTGCTCGACATCAGCGGCGGCGACGTGGCCGTCTACTGCTCGGGCAGCGAGGGCATAGAGTCGAAGGGCACCATCGACATCAGCGGCGGCACGGTGAGCAGCGTCAGCGGCGACGACGCCATCAACTCGGCATCGACATTCACCGTCAGCGGCGGCATGGTCATGGGCTACTCTACAGGCAACGACGGCATGGACGCCAACGGCAACATGTATATCAAGGGCGGCACGGTCTACGCCATCGGCAAGACATCGCCGGAGCTGGGCATCGACGCCAACACCGAGGGCGGCTACAAGCTCTACGTGCAGGGCGGCACCATCGTGGCCGTGGGCGGCCTGGAGTCGGGAGCCAGTCTCTCGCAGGCCTGCTATCAGTCGTCGGCATGGAGCCAGAACACCTGGTATGCCCTCTATAACGACGGACAGTTGGCACTGGCCTTCCAGACACCGGCCAGCGGCGGCACTCCTCTGGTGGTCTCCACGTCGGGCACCCCTACCCTCACCCAGGGCGTCAGCGTCAGCGGCGGCACCTCTGCCTGCTTCGGCATGGCCTACACGGGCAGCACCGTCAGCGGCGGCAACAGCGTCAGCCTCTCGTCCTACAGCGGCGGTGGCGGCATGGGCGGCGGCATGAACGGCGGCATGGGCGGCGGTCCCGGCGGACGGTGGTGAATAACGGCGCTCGCTTTTGCGAGCTAATGAATAATGAATAATGAATAATGAAAATCGAAAATCGAAAATCGAAAATAAAATGAATCGTCACGCAATAATAACAATGATTTTGGCGGGCACGCTGACGGCACAGGCTGCCGACTACCAGTACCTGACCATCGAGAAGAGCGACGGCACAGCCACCTCGCTGACCGCCGTAGGACTGAACATCAGCTACAGCGACACCCAGCTGACGGCTACCAACGGCCAGGAGACGGCCACGTTCACGCTGAGCGAGGTCAGCCGCATGTACTTCTCTAACACCAAGCAGGATACGACCACTGGCATCAGCGAGGTCAACGCCCTGCCGGACAGCAATGCCGAGGTGTACGACCTGCAGGGCCACCGCCTGCCACAAGGCGCCACGCTGCGCAAGGGCGTCTATCTGATTAAGGAGAATGGTAAAACACGTAAAGTAACTGTGAAATGAAACGCATTCTGATGCTTACAGCCCTCGTCATGGCTGCCGCCTGCCGCGTGGCCGCCATCGACAACAACACCGTCGAAATAGTGTACAACGGCGCTACGGCCACCATCACCGTGGCACAGAACATACAGAGCTATGTCACCGTCAGCAGCGGCACGTCGTCGCACGTCAAGATAGTGCAGAGCGCAACATTTGCAGGCGTCGATGCCACCACCGACAATGAGGACGGCGAGATTATCTACTCGCTGAGGGGCAACAGCACCGACGGCGAGTTCTACTTGGAGGGCAACTTCAAGGCTACCGTCGAGCTGAACGGCCTGACGCTGACCAACCCCTCGGGGCCCGCCATCAACATCCAGAACGGCAAGCGCATTGCCCTGAGTGCACAGAAGGGCACCACCAACACCCTGACCGACGGGGCCAACGAGACCTACAACGGCTGCTACCACTGCAAGGGCCACACCAAGCTGAAGGGCAAGGGCACGCTCAACGTCGTTGGCAACGCCAAGCACGCCATCTACAGCAAGGAGTATATTGAGGTGAAGAACCTGACGCTGAACATCACCGCAGCACAGAAGGATGCCATCCACTGCAAGGAGTACTTCCTCATGGAGAGCGGCAAGGTAAACATCACGGGTGCTACCGAAGACGGCATACAGGTGGAACTGAGCGGCACTACCAGCACCGGCGTGACCACCGGCCACGAGGACGAGGACACCGGCAACTTCTACCAGACGGGCGGCACGCTCGCCATCAGCGGCTACGGCGGCAAGGCTATCAAGACCGACGGCACCATCAGCTATACCGGCGGTACGCAGAACTTCGACACTAACGACACCGCGACAACGGGCATAGAGACCGTGCTGAGCAACGGCACCGCCACTGCCGACGGCGCTCAGTACTACGACCTGCAGGGATGTCAGCGCACCACGCTGCACAAGGGGCTCAACATCATCAGAGACGGTAACACCACCAAGAAAATTATTGTAAAATGAAACATGCACTCATCACCCTGGCACTGGCGGCAGCAACACTCACCGCTGCTCAGGCACAGACCATGAACGTGGCACAGGGCAACGTCACCTATGCCTTTACGGCCAACGCCGACGACATGACCTACAGCGACGGCGGCAAGACGCTCACCGTTCAGGGCAAGGCGTTCAGCGTGAGCAACATCACGAAGATCAGCGTCGACGAGTCCAGCGTCACGGCCAACACCGTCAGCGTCAGCTACAGCGGCTCTGCAGCCACCGTCGTCATCCCGGGCAACGTAGCTCCCTACGTCACGGCCACCGTCAGCGGCGCTCACGTCACTATCAGCCAGACAAACACCGCCGACGTGGACGGCGACGAGATTACCTACCTGCTGAGCGGCACCAGCACCGACGGCAGCCTGACGCTCGACGGCTCGTATAAGTGTACCCTGCAACTGGCAGGCGTCACCCTGACCAACCCCAGCGGTGCTGCCATCAGCATCGGTAACAAGAAACGCATACAGATCAGTGCCAAGAACGGCACCGTCAACAGCCTGACCGACGGAGCCAACGGCTCGCAGAAGGCCTGCATCTACAGCAAGGGACAGA
>CAMYZO010000012.1 GCA_947303855.1 uncultured Prevotellaceae bacterium | reverse complement strand
TGCGCTTTCATCTCCTGCAGCAGACGGTCGGCATGTCCCCACTTGTCCATCATGAAGAGGACGTAGCGGATGTCTACGCCTATGCAGCGTGCCAGCTGTGAGTCGAAGAAGATGTCGCTGGAGAGCGAGTCCCAGTTGCCGTCGAAGGCCAGACCGATGAGGCGGTTCTGTCCGTCGAACATCGGCGAACCGCTGTTACCGCCGGTAATGTCGTTGGTAGTGAGGAAGCAGAGGGGCATGTTGCCGGCCTCCCGGAGCAGCGTAACCATCTCAGGCTCCACCTTATAATCTGCGATGGAATCGCCCTTTTTCATCTTCTCGACCAGACTCGGAGCGGTGGTCTGGTAGCCGGAGTTCCACTTACCAATCTTGTATTCCTTCACCTGACCGTAGCTGAGGCGCATGGTGAAGTTGGCATCGCTGTAATGGGGCAGGTCCTCCTCCATGCGCAGCTTGGCGGCACAGAGCAGGCGCTCCTGACCGGCAATGCTGTCGTTATAGAGCGTATAGCTCTTGCGCAGATCGGCCATGACGGTGGTGAGGTCGAGACCGTACTGCACGCCGATGTCCTTCAGGAACGATTTCTTGTTCGGGTACAGGCGCTTTTTCTTCTTCATCAGCTTCGACTTGGCATACAGGGCGTTGGCATAGGCCTGGCAGTCGCCACCGTACTTTTTGTCGATGATTCCGTAGAATTCCGGCAGATACTGCCGGTCGCTGACCTTCTCGCGGTAGTTCTTGAGGAGCACACCCAGAATCTCACGGTCGGTGTCGTAGTCCCACTTGTCGGCATTGTCCTTGATGCTGATATGCTGACGCTTGCCGTGGCCTTTCGGACTGGCACCGTTATGCACGAACATGGCACGGGTGGACAGCTCGTCGGTACGGCGGAAGGTCTCGCTGAAATACATGAGCACCTTGGCAATGTCCATGCGCTTGGTGTAGAGACGCTGCAGGAGCGGGAAGTCGAGCTCGCTCTTGAACAGGCCCGTGCTGTCCTGCCACTGGCGCAGCAGCGACTCGAACTGCTGTTTCTGACCTATCAGTCCGATGCTGTCGATACACTTGTTCATGCCGATGGAGTTCTTCCAGTAGTTGCTCGACTGGGCATACTTCGAGTCGTACTTGATGCGCACGGCCTCAGAGCCGTCCATGTGGCGCTTCATGACCTCCTGCTTGACGCCACGCACCTGGGCACGGACAGCATTCTGGGCATAACGCTCCTGAATGCCATAGCTTGACAGGTAGCGCGAGGTAGAGCCGGGGTAGCCCATGGTCATCGAGAAGTCGCCCTCGCGATAACCCTCGTCCGACACACGGGCCCAGTGCTGGGGATGGTAGGGCACGTTATCCTTGGAGTAGTCGGCAGGACCGCCCGTCTTGGGGTCGCAGTAGATGCGGAAGACGCTGAAGTCACAGGTCTGGCGGGGCCACATCCAGTTGTCGGTCTCGCCGCCGAACTTTCCCATCGACTTAGGAATGGTGAAGACCAGGCGCAGGTCGCGGAAGTCGCGGTAGGTGGTGGCGAAGTAGCGGTTACCCTCGTAGAAGGGCTTCAGCTCTAAGCGCAGGGTAGAGTCCTGCTCCTTGACCTGCTTCGACATGCTGTTCTCGATGGAATCGATGAAAACCGTCTGCTGTTCGGGGGTCATCGCCTCAAACTGCGGCGTCAGCACCTGCTCGGTGACATCCTTCTGTTCCACCATGAACGACACGAACATATTTTCGTTGGGCAGCTCCTCGTCGAACGACTTGGCGTAGAAGCCGTTGAGCATATAGTCGTGCTCCACGGTAGAGTGCGAGCGGATAGCCTCGAAGCCGCAGTGGTGGTTGGTGAACACCAGACCGTCGGGCGAGACAACCACACCCGAGCAGTAGCCCGAGAAGTTGACCACCGACTTCATGATGGCATCGTCGGCCTGATAGAGCTTGTCGTAGGGCAGCTGGTAGCCCTCCAGGCGCATCTGCTCGTAGACGGCGTTGGGCAGGTTGTAGAGCGTCCACATGCCTTCGTCGGCGTGGGCGGTGGATGGGGCTAATAGGGCTAATGGGGCCAATAAGGATGACAGGAATCTTTTCATGTTATTTATTTTTTGAACTTCTTTCCGATGACCGGCAGGTTGGAGAGCGGTAGGTCGCGCTTGACAATGTAGACAGTGAAGATGGCTATGCAGAGTGTATTGAAAGCCAGATTGACCCCTTGGCTGAGTCCGAAGGAGGGAAAACACTGTATGGAGATGGTGAGCATGGCGGTGAGTGCTACGTAGAGCGCCATGTCCTTCATGGGGTATGGGATGGGGTTCTTACGCTGTCCCACGACATAGCTCAGCACCATCGACGTGCCGTAGCCGGCTACACCGCCCCAGGCACAGGCCCAGTAGCCGTACTTCGGGATGAACAGGATATTGACGGCGAAGAGCACGATGCAGCCCGCCAGCGAGAACCAGGCCCCGTAGATGGTCTTGTCGATGAGCTTGTACCAGAACGACAGGTTGAAGTAGATGCCCATCATGATCTCAGCCACCATGACGATGGGCACCACACCGAGGCCCTCGCGGTAGTCCGCGCCGATGATGTACTGCAGCACCGGCATCCAGCCCACCACACAGAGGAAAGCCAGCAGGGTGAAGATCAGGAAATATTTCATGGCGGCGGCATAATACTCGGTCTTGTCGCCGTCCTTGCTCTTGGCAAACACGATAGGCTCGTAGGCATAGCGGAAAGCCTGGGTAATCATGGCCATGATCATGGCTATCTTAACACAGGAGCCGTAGATGCCGAGCTGCACGTTAGCCTCGCTCGCGTCGGGATAGACCAGCGGGAACAGGATCTTGTCGGCCACCTGGTTCAGGATGCCGGCAATGCCGAGGATGAGGATGGGCCAGGAATAGCTGAGCATCTGCCTGAGCAGCCGCCCGTCGAAGTGCCAGTGAATACGGAACAGGTCGGGCAGGAACAGCAGCGTGATGAACCCCGTGCAGAGCAGGTTGATGAAGAACACATAAAAGACCGACGTCTTGCCTAACCACACGAAGTAAAGCAGGTTAAGTCCGATGTTCAGGAAGATGAAGAGCAGCTTCAGTGAGGCAAAGCGTATGGCCCGCTTCTGGTAACGCAGGAAGCTGAAGGGGATGGCCTGCAGCGCGTCAAGGGCCACAACAACCGCCATCATCGTCAGGTAGTCGGGATGTTCAGCGTAGCCAAGGGCGTTGCTGAGAGGCGTGATGAAGCCGAAGACCAGCAGCAGGAACAGCGCTGTGAGCGTCCCCACGACAGCCATCACGGTAGAGAACACCGTGTCGGGTTTCGCCTTCTCATCGTTGGCAAAGCGAAACAGCGTGGTCTCCATGCCAAAGGTCAGCAGCACGAGGATAAGTGCCGAGTAGGCATAGATATTGGTACTGACACCATAGTCGCCCGATTCCTTGGGCATGTAGTGGGTATAGAGCGGCACGAGCAGGTAGTTCAGGAACCTGCCGACGATGCTCGAGAGGCCGTAGATGGCCGTGTCCTTAGCCAATGATTTCAGGTTTGCCATGTTGTTTTAGTTGTCTTAGTTGTCGTTATATCATCCAAAGAACATGTAACAAATAGCTATGGCCGAGATGATGCCTGCCAGGTCGGCCAGCAGACCGCAGGCCACGGCGTGGCGCGTATAGCGGATGCCGACAGAGCCGAAGTAGACGGCCAGGATATAGAAGGTGGTATCGGTGGAGCCTTGGAAGATGCATGACAGGCGTCCTACGAACGAGTCGGCGCCGAAGGTGGTCATGGCATCGACCATCATGCCGCGTGCGCCGCTGCCGGAGAGCGGCTTCATCAGGGCCGTGGGCAGCGCTCCCACGAAGTCGCTGTTCATGCCCGTCTGCTCCACACCCCACTGGATGCCGCTGATGAGCATGTCCATGGCACCGGAGGCACGGAACACGCCGATGCCCACGAGGATGGCCACCAGATAGGGGATGATACGTACCGCCGTGGTAAAGCCGTCCTTGGCACCCTCTATGAAGGCGTCGTAGACGTTCACCTTCTTACGCATACCCGCCACGATAAATCCCACGATGATGGTCATCAGCAGGATGTTGGCCACGGTGGTGCTCACGCGGTTCATCATCTCACCCTCCAGCTGCGAGAATCCCCAGATGACGGCGGCAATGAACAGACAGGCGCCACCCAGGGTGAGCAGGAGCGTGCGGTTCAGCAGGTTGATACGCTGGTAGAGCGAGGTGACGATGATGCCCGCCAGCGTCGAGAAGAACGTAGCCAGCAGGATGGGTATGAAGACATCAGTAGGCTGTGCCGCCCCCATCTGGGCGCGGTAGACGAGGATGCTGACGGGGATGATGGTCAGTCCGCTGGTGTTCAGCACGAGGAACATAATCATGGCGTTCGACGCCGTGTCCTTCTTCGTGTTCAGCTCCTGCATCTGCTCCATGGCCTTCAGTCCCAAGGGCGTGGCAGCATTGTCCAGTCCCAGCATGTTGGCGGCGATGTTCATGAAGATGCTGCCCGTCACCGGGTGTCCCTTGGGAATATCGGGAAAGAGCCGCGTAAACACCGGCGACAACAGCCGTGCCAGCACGTTGACCACCCCACCCTGCTCGCCAATCTTCATGATGCCGAGCCAGAGAGCCAGTACGCCCGTCAGTCCGAGCGAGATTTCAAACGCCGTCTTCGACGTGGCGAACGTCGAGTCCATCATGGCCGGGAAGACGTCGAAGTCGCCGAAGAAGATGAGTTTCACCAGCGCTATGACAAACGCGATGAGGAAAAAAGCTATCCAAATATAATTCAGTACCATAACAAAGCGCAAAGGTACGGCTTTTTATCCGATTGGCAAAATTTGTACGCAAAAAAAAGAGCGACGGCATCGCGCAGTCGCTCCTTCTACAATTAATGAAATATGAGTATTTGATGTGATTACTTCTTACCGTAGCGGTTCGTAAACTCACCATTATTGTTCAGGTTCAGGTCGGTGAGTGCCTCTGACCAGCCGTTCTCCACCACCTGCACAGCACTGGTGATGCCGTCCTTGTGGTTGATCCAGCTGCGCCATAGAGGATAGACAGCCTCGATGTCAACCCACTCGTCGGCCCACTTGGCATACAGCGGGAAGCAGATCTTCTGCGGTGCAGCACCAATCTCAGCCTTCAGCATGATGGTCTCGTTGTAGTGAGCAGCGTTGGTCTGAACGATGTAGACGGGGATATCCTTCAGCGTGGCAAACTTCGGTGTGCCTGCCGATACAGCGTCAATCCAGTAGGCGGCCGCATGGCCGGAGCGTACACCAGTGTTCACCATCTTGTTGCCCAGGAGCTTATGTACCTCGTTCGACTTGTCGGCAGCAATCTCGCCCACGTAAGCCTCCAGCTCACCGCCGGCAGCCTGCAGCTGAATCTTGATCTTGCCGCTCTCATAGATATAAGCGTCGAAGACGATGTCGTTGAAGTCGAAGTCGTAAGAGCTGCCCAGGTCCTCACAGAAGATGCGTCCGCTGGCCACTACCCTGTCGGCAGAGCCCTCGGCCTTGGTGACACGAATAATCCAGTCGCTGTAGTAGCCGTCGGCACCACCTTTCTTAAAGGTACCCTCCTGACCGCTGACGGTGAGGTCGCCGTCCTCGGCAGCCGTCACGATATACTCGTTGGAGTTGTTGCCCGTAGCCTCATAGTCGAAGCCGACGAAATACATGCCGGCCACCAGCGGGCTGATCTGGTCGCCGGGAATCACCACATACTTGTTGTGGAACTCCTGGTTCGACTGTGAGGTGTGGTATCCGAAGCTTGAGGTGCTTGAATTGACCATCAGCATAATCTGGTCGTAGTAGTACTTCTTGCGGTCGTTGAAGTCCTTGCTCTCATCGGCATCCAGGTCACCGTTCCACACCTGCTCCGTCTTGGCACCGTTGCTATAGTCGGCACCGTTGAAGTTGCTCATGTTATCGTAGCTGGCAACCTCATTGCCCAGGTAGTCAATGTAGCTACCCACCTGTCCGGCCATCAGAAGGTTCATCTTTGAGCCACCGACAACGACATCGCCATTGCCAGCCAGATAAGTCTCTGAAGAGAGTGAGCCCTCGGTGTTGGTGCCACCCTTATACACCTGCTGAACAAAGAAGTTGGTGAAGGTGATGGCGCGGCCTTCGGGGTTCTTGTTCGTCTGGAACCACTTGCGCACCACCTCTTTCTGAGCCTTGGTCAGCGTGTCGGGCACAGCGAACTGCGGATAGTCAGAACCGTCAACGCCATTGCCGCCCCAGTTGTTGGAGTTGTTTGCAGCGGCACGTGTGGTGCTGGTGCCAAAGCCCCAGTCCTGGTTGGCTGCAATCTGGCCGAAGGCCTGTACGAAAGCCTCCTGATACTCAGCCGACTTCGTGTCCTGCATGGGTACATAGAAGTCATCGTTGTGTGAACAACTAGTCATGCCTGCGCATAGTGAGAGCACAGCAATTCCTGTCATCAAATACTGTTTCATTTTTTCGGTTGTTTAAGATTTTATAATGGTTTTGTCTTTAAAGCGCTGCAAAGTTACTTCTTTTTGTACAAAATATAGGCGAAAAAACTGTTAACAAAAATTAAAAGGCGCATTTTCGTAAGGATATGTCATAAAAAAGAAAGGACACCTGCATCACGCAGGCATCCTCTCTCAAAATGATTAATATGTTCAATCACCTAGATGTCTTAATTGTTGGTTGTAGTTTTCCACCACTCAGACTCGAAGTTACCATTGTTCACCCAGTCGAGGAACTTGGTAAATTTGCCCTTGATGCTGGTGCGCTCATCGAGCCAGTTGTAGTCGGTACCCACAGCGAGCTTAGAGGCAGGCTCACCCTTCGGGGCCTTCAGCTCCTGCCAGACACCGTTCTTCTGCACCTCAATCTTAATGCTATTGGCAGCAGCGGCATCGGCGATGCCACGTCCCAGACGGAACTCAACAGCGTCAATGGGGTTGGCACGCTTGTTGCCCTTAGACTCGTCGAGCACGTCGCCGGCACCGGTGTTCACCATGTAGACGGTGGCCACGCCGAACAGCTTGTGTACCTCCCAGGCATCCTTACCATCGATACGCAGAGGCAGGGTACCACCGGCAGCCTGCAGCTTGATGTAGGCGTTAGAAGCATCGAACTTCACGTCGAAGACAACATCGTTGAAGTCGAAGTCGCCGTCCTCGGTAGCACTCAGGTCCTCAGCAATGACGCGCAGGTCGTAAACCGGGTCTTCAGTCGTCTTCGGGTCGGGTGTGGGATCGGGGTTTTCAGAAGGTGTCGGATCGGGCTCCGTGACATCGCCCTTGAAGCCGGGCGTACAGCCATCCTCGCCGAGCTTAAAGTCGGCGTCGGCATTAATCAGCCAGTTGGCATCGCCAACCACCTTGGTCACATTGCCATTGCCAGTGCTGTTAGCAGCCACCTGCCAGAACTTGTATTCGGCACGCGAAACGGCGTAGTTATATTCGTCGGAAGCATCGTCGTTGTGGTAGCCCTGTCCGGCGGGGTCGTTCTGCCAGGTAGCGCACTTCACATAGAGGTTGTTGGCAAAGTAGCCGCCCTGCTCGGGATGATCCTGAACCCAGTTCAGATAGTCAATCTTCTCGGTAATCTCCAGAGCACCGTAGCCACCGCTGGTGGGGCCAGTCCAGCTGGCACCGTTGTAGAGCGTGGCGCACTTGACAAGCGCACCGGCAGCCAGGCTGACGTAGCTGGGCAGGGTGGTGCCGTCGGCACTGCCGAAGGGCATGAACTGTCCGCCGACGATGAGTGCAGAACCACCTACACCCTCGTAGTTGCGCAGACGCATGTTACCTTCGCAATAGAACTGGCAGTTGTTGAAGATGCGGGCGTTAGGTGTCTCGCTGCCATTACCCGTGTACTGGATGTGTGCCAGACCGTGGTTGTAGAAGTTGCTCTCCTGGGCACCGGCACGGTATTCCGTTGAGAGGAAGCTGCCGTAGTTGTGGAACTTACCGAAGTTGTTGTTGAAGACAGCCACGTCGATGGTACCGCCGTTGTACGACTCTGCACCCTCGAAGTTACCGTTGTTAATCTGCAGCAGACCGCTACCTGTCACCTTGCCGCCGGGCAGCACGATGAGGCGTGCGCAGTTGGCCATGTTGAGGGTGCCGTTCACCTCCAGTGTACCGCCGTTGCCAACAATGATGATGGCGTCGGTGCCCCAAGGCTCACCATTGCTCTTGGTGATGCCCTGACCCACGGTGGTCTGTGTGCCGGCAGGAATGGTCCATGTGCCGCCGTTGTCGATATAAACGGTCTTGGCGACGGTGTCAATCTTGATAATGTTCACGGTGTTGTTGTCGTTGATAGAATATTCAACCACCTTGACACCGGCATTGCCCATGACAGGGATAGCACCGCTCCAAGCAGAGGAAATCTTGAAGTTGGTGACGTAGTTGGGGTTCCAGTCCACGTGGTCTTCGGTAGCGGGGGTGTAGTGCAGCATCCGCGTCCAGCCCTGGCTGATGATATAGTCTTTCTGTTCCTGAGTGGGCTCACCGGGGTAGCCTAGTTCGGCAAAGTAGGCCTTCTCGGCATCCGAAATCTCTGAGCCGTAGATGTAAGACCAGTCAAAGCCGCCGTAGGAAGCGGGAGCACCCTTCTGAATGTAAGTGGTAGCATAGGCATCGTTAAAGTTGTAGTTGGAAGAGGACACCTCAACAGACTTTGCCAGGATGTCGGCAGCGTCGGTCCTGATAGCGTTAACGTCGATGTCGGGCACGGCCGGTGTCTCTATGCTGCGGGTGATGCCGCGCGTGATGTTGCCGAAGCCCCAGGTCTGGTTAGAGGCGATGCTACCACCGACATACTGCAGAAATGCCTGGTCGTACTTAGCCTTGTCAATCTGCTCTTGTGACACTGTCTCAATGTCGTCATGAGAGCAGGCTGTGAATGTAGCACAGAGTGTGAGTGCTGCGATTCCTGTCATCAAATACTTCTTCATTGTTTTGATAGGATTTTAATTAGTGTTAGGATAATGATTGTCTATATAATTGCCGCAAAAATACAAAATATTTCTTAAACAGCAAAGATAATTCCCAAAAAAATACAAAAAATAAACGTAAACGTTTGCTTGTCAGCTGTGAAGAGGGGTATAAAGGCTTGGCGGGGCTGACTCCGTGGAACCAGCCCCGCCATAGCGTTTTCAAGTTATTCGTACCAGTCGGAAGCTACGCTGGGGTCGCTGACGTAGTCGTTGAAGCTCTTGGCATATTTCTTCCCGTCGTAGACATCGCTGATGTTCTTACGCTCATCGCACCATTTGTAGGTGGTCTTCACCAGAATCTTGCTGGCAGGCTCGCCGGTGTGGGCTGTAATCTCCGTCCACTCGCCGCTCTTCATGACCATGATCTTCACGTCGTCGTAGCTGTTGAAGGTACCTGTGAAGGTTTTCGTCACACTGGCCTTTCCGCTGACACCTGTCTTAGCGTTGGTGTTGACCATCACGTTGACAGAAACGCCAAAGAGATTATGTACCTCATAGTCGGTATAGCTGACGTTCTCGTCGCCGCTCCAGCCCACGGTGAGGGGCAGGGTGCCGCCGGCAGCCAGCAGCTTGATCTGTGCCTTTGTCTTAGTGGAGTTGATACGCACGTCGAACACCACGTCGTTGAAGTCGAAGTCGGTACGCTGTGTGACGCTCAGGTCCTCGCAGATGATGCGTGCCCACTCTCCCCAAGTCTCCTCATCCTCTTCCGGGTCGGTAGGATCTGTCGGGTCCGTCGGGTCGGTGGGGTCTGTCGGGTCGGTGTCACCAGTAAACCCAGGCGTACAGCCCTTTGTTCCTAACTGGAAGTCGCTGTCGGCAGGAAGCAGCTCGGTGTCACCGGCGCCCACCTTCGTGACGCCGCCGTTACCGCGGCAGTTGGCCACTATTTGCCAGAACTTGTAATCGGCAATGGAGAGCGAGTGGTTCAGCACGTCGGTCTCGTCTTCCTGCTGGAATCCGTTACCGTCGGGCACGTTGGTCCACGTGCCGCATTTGACGTAGATGTTGTTCTCGAAGTAGCCGCCAGTCTCAGGTGCGTCCTGCTCCCAGTTCAGGAAGTCTATCTGGTCTTCTATCTCCAGGGCAGCGTAGCCTCCGGTGGTAGGACCTGTCCAACTGGTGCCGTTGTTATAGAGTGAGCCGCACTTGACGAGTGCGCCGGCAGCCAGTCCGAAGTAGGTGGGTGTGGTGGTGCCGTCCTCGCTGCTGCTCACCATGAGCTGTCCGCCCACGATGAACGATGAGCCCATGACGCCCTCGTAGTTACGGCAGCGCATGTCGCCCTCGCAGTACCACTGGCAGGCATTGAAGATGCGGGCGTTGGGTGTCTCGCTGCCCAGACCGGTATGCTTGATGCTTACCAGCGAGTGGTTGTAGAAGTTGCTCTCCTTGGCACCGCCCTGATATTCGGTCACCAGGAACTTGCCGTAGTTATAGAACTTACCGAAGTTATTGTTGAAGAGGGCTACGTCGACGGTGCCGGCATTGTAGTTTTCCAGACCGGCGGCATTGCCATTGTTCACCTCCACGGTTCCTGCACCTGTGAGCCGGCCGCCAGCCAGTACGACGAGACGGGCCTCGTTGACCATGTTGAGCATGACCCCTTCGGCCACGTTGACCGTACCGCCGTTGGCAATGATAATCTTGCCAAGACTGCCTATGCGCTGGTTGCTGGTGATGTTCCATGTGCCAGTGACGACGATGGTGCGCTCGGCATGGCTGAGGGTGCTGTCGTCCATGATGCCCTCAGTGGCAGCCACGCTGATATAGCCGTCGTACTGGCCGGTGATCTTGAAGTTAGTGACAAAGTCAGGGTCGCTGACATGGGTCGCTTCTTTCGTGACCACATAGGTGCGCTCGGTAGGCTCGGCGGTGACCTCTACCCAGTCAGCATGTCCGGCATTTATCACCAGGTAATACATGGCATCCCAGGCCTCCTCCCATGTGGTGAAGCCCTCACCGTAATAGGCGTAGTTGTTGGCATAGTATGGTGCCGTAATCTCGTTATAGGCTGTGGCATCGTCGCCCTGCAGGTTATACACCACGTTCGTGAACTTCCACTGTCGGCGTGTGCCCTCCACCCAATGGCCCTCTTCGGGCTGGTCGTAGGAGTTGTCGTAGTTATCCACGCAGTTTGCTGCTGTGGGCTCAGAGGCGGTGGTCAGGTAGGTGGCCACCCATGCCTCGCTGTAAGGAGCGTTGATGTCAGGACAGGCGGGTGCCTGCTGGCTACGGGTTATACGGCTTGCAGCAGCCTGACTGCCGAAGCCCCAGTTGTGGTTGGCGGCAGGCTGTCCAAAGGTCTCAATGAACTTGGTTTTATAGTTCTCTATGGCCGACTCGCTGGGCGAGAGGGAGTCAACGTCGTGAGAACAGCCTGAAAGGGTTGTACCCATGACGAGTGCTGCCACTGCGCTCAGGATGTATGTTTGCTGAATTGCTTTCATGTGCGTATGCATATTGATAATTGGTTGGAGTATTACTTCACGAAGACCTTCTTACCGTCGATGATGTAGATGCCGCGCTTGGGCGTGACGACACGCTGTCCGCGCAGGTTGTATGCCGGTTTTTCGGTCTCACCGTCCTGTTGGATGATACCGTCGATGGCCGTCGTGGCGGTGCGGCTGAAGCTGATGGTCAGCTCACGGCTGCTGGCAGCGGGAGCGTGCAGGTAGGCCTTGCCAACGGGCACGCTGGCGGGATAGCCGGCAGTGTCGGCAAACTTCACCACACCGCTCTTGTTGACCAGCACATAGTCGTTGGCGGCATTGATGGTGGCAGACTGCGTGCCCGTTACGCCTACAAGCAGGTTGTCGGTATAGGCGGTGCCCGTCTCTACCACTTCTATCTCAGCCGAGGCGTTGGCATTGCCCATAAGGACAAGGCCTGTGCCGGCGGCTACCGAGCCGATGACCTGTGTCAGCGTTACCGTCGTGCTGTTCTTCTGGGTTGCAATAAAGGCCTTTACCGCCTCGGTGCCCTGGAAGTAGAGTGCCTGTGTGCCGCAGTAGGTGTTGTAGCCAGTAGCGCCCACGCTCAAGGTGACGTTCTCAGAGTCCTTGGTGAAGTGGCCGTAGATGAAGATATTCTGTGCCGGCATGGTTTCGGGCACGTTGAGCCATCCTGAGAAGGTGTAGCCCTCACGCTCGGCCGGTGCTTCGGGCAGGTCGCTGGACGTGATGTCGCTGCCGAATGCCTTTGTCACTGAAGCATAGTCGGCATTGTCGAGCTTGAAGTAGATGGTGTAGGTAGCCAGTTCAAAGAGTGCCGTCACGGTGAGGTCTTCTCCCGGCATGGTCTCCGGCAGGTTCTCCCAGCCCTTGAAGACGTAGCCTCTCTTGTAGGGTGAGCTGACGTATGGAATCGTGGCGCCTTCCTCGACGAGTGCTGTCTGGTAGGTCTGGCCGTCGACGGTATAGGTCAGCGTATATTTCATGGCAGCGGCGGCCTGATAGCTGAAGCCATAGAAGTTGATGGTCGTGCCACGGGCGTAGACGGTGTAGGTCTTGCCAGCCTCTAACGATACCGTCTTGATGACGAAGCCATAGTCATCGCCACCCTCGGCCAAGGTCTCCATGCCGCCAAGAGCTGTAGAGGGGTCGCTCTGGTCTACCACCTTGACATCCTTGTTAGCATTATTGGTATATACGCCATCGTTGTTGTCGGCCTGGCGGCGGAAGTAGAGCTTCAGCTCCATATTCTTCTTGGCGGTGATAACCACGGGCGTGCTGCCCTCCCTCTCTGTACCTGCGGGAACGTCTGCCGTGGGGGCTGCGTCGGTGCGCAACTGCAGGTAGTGGGTGAAGTCCTCGCCACCTATCGTCTTGGCAGCCGACCTCAGGGTGGTGTTGTAAACGGTCTCGGCGGTCAGGATGTCATTGTCAACCAGCACCGTGCCACCCGTCGTGGCTGTCTCTGCCGTAGCCTTCCAGAAGGTGGCCGTGGTCGAGGTGAAGGTGCCGTAGACGGTGATATCCTCGGCCGGCATGGTCTCAGGAACACCCGTCCAGCCTGAGAAGAAGCAATCTTCCTTGGTGGGCTCCTGGGCAGCATAGACCGTGGCGCCATACTGCCAGCTGTCGGTCTTATAGGTTTCGCCGTCTACCACGTAGGTGATGGTGTAGGTGTTGATGCTGAAGTAGCCTGACACGTCCCAGTTGGACGAAGGCATGGTAGCCGGCTCGCTGTTCCAGCCCGAGAAGGTGTAGCCCTCCTTGGTGGGTGCCGGTTCCGGCGTAACGGCAGTCTTCTCCTCAATGGTCTTGGTCTTGTAGACGGCGTTGTCGACGTAGTAGGTCAGCGTGTACGACTTGGCAGCATCTTTTGTAAACGTACCGGTGATGGTCAGGTCACGGGCCGGCATCTTCATGTTCTCAGGGAACCCGCTCCAGCCTGAGAAGGTGTAACCCTCCCTGGTAGGATTATTCTCGGCATAAATGTCCCAACCGTATGTCAGGTCAACGGTCTTGTACTCTTCACCGTCAACCATATATATAATATGGTACGTGTTGATGCTGAAGGAGCCATTGACAGACAGGTCGTTGTTGGGCATGATCATATCGTCAGGGAAGCCGCTCCAGCCTGAGAAGGTGTAACCCTCCCTGGTGGGAGCCTCAGCCGGCGTGATGGTGGTGCCCACCTCCCACTGCGTGCTGCTGGTCTGGGTATAGTCGACGTAGTAGGTAATGGTCTTGTAGACGTGGTAGTCAGGATCGGCCTCGAAGCCGGCCTGTATCGTCAGGTCGTGGTCGGGCATGGTCTCAGGCAGGTCTACCCAGCCCGTGAAGATATAGCCCTCTTTCGTGGGGTTCGTGACCGGCACGTAGTCGGGCGACAGGGTAGCACCATAGGGGATGTTGTACTTGCCGTCATAGTAACCGCCGTCCACCTGGTAGGCGATGCTGTGGTAATTGACAGAGAACGAGCCGCTGACGGTGACGTTGCCGGCCGGCATGGTCATGTTCTGCGGATAGCCGCTCCAGCCGCTGAAGGTGTAGCCCTCGCGGGTGGGAACATCCCTGCCCACCACTGTCTCGCCGGCTTCATAGTAGTCGGTGGCTACCACCTCGTCGTCAACGGTATAGGTGACGGTATAGCCCGGGTCGATGGTGATGTTGTGGATAAAGACATAACGGGCGGGTCTGAAGGCCACGTCGCCGTCGGCCAGCACCACATATTTATAGATGTCACCGTCTTGTGACTTCAGGCGCACATTGTCCGTGGGGTTGGGGTCAAGGGAGGCGTTGATGGTAATGACCTGACCTGCGGTACAATTGCGGATACCGAACGAGCGGCCTCCACTGTTTGATGAGTACAGGCCGACGCCATTGGCCCCCGTTCTCAGCAGCCACGATGTACCTGTCTGCAGCACGAATTTCGAATCCAAGGAGTGTCCACCGGACAAAACGAGTTTGACACTTTTCACGCTGACGTTTGTCAGGCTGACCTTCAGACCATACTGCTGGAATAACGCTGCGGTAGTCTCGCCAAACTGGAATTCGAAGATGCCGTCTTCGGGTATGGTGGTAGTGGAGTTGCTTATCCAGCCTCCCCCACTGGCGGGTGAGGCATATTCCGGGTCGGTGGGCCACTGGTTGTTCAGGACGGCACCTAAAGCCCAGTAGTACTCATTGAAGTTCTCGCACTCTATCACCAGCTTGGTCGAGGCATTCAAGCCTGCGAACTGTTCCCCGTCAATGGTGAAATTACTGGTGGCCTCTCCGTGTAAAGATACGGTTGTTTCCGCATCGCCACCCCAGGAGACGGTACCAAAGTCGTATGATCCAATGGTGGTCACCCCGTCTGAAATGGCCACTGCTGTCTTGTCTTCATTGACCAGTCCGTCGAAGGTGATGGTCCAGTCGCTGGCCTTCACGCTATTGACTCCCATCAGCAGCATGGCTGCCACGAGAAGCATTCTGAAAATATTCTTTGTATTCATGATCGTTGTTCTCATTTTTTAGGAGTTAGTAATTAACGTGTACGGCGCGAAAGGATTTCCTCGCCCTGATAACCGCCTGAGGTAGAGGTTGTGCCCTTGTTGCGGTAGGTTGTGGTGGGGCCTTCAATGCCGGTGCGCACAATCTGTACAACGTTTGTCACGGGTCGGTAGATGTCCTTCGGGTGGTTGTACAGCTTCGTGTCGTCGATGCTCTCCTCCCAGAAGTTCTTCGACTGGTCAACATATTTCAGGAAGTCGGTGTAGGCCGTGGCAATGTCCACACGCTCCTTACACCACTTCGTGCCTATGGGAACGAGAATCTTGTGCGGAGCCCAGCCCTGCTCGGCCTTCAGTTCCAGCGTCTCGCCGTTGTTGTACTTCACGACGATGGGGATAGACACGATGCTGCTGTAGGTGAAATTGGTGCCCAGCACGACGGGATCCTGTGTGTCCCACGTGTTGCGGTAGGCTCCTTCCGTGTTTTCTGCCGTGTTGATGATGGTAGTGACGGGGTTTCCGCCCAGCTTGTTATGTACCTCAACGCCGGCCAGCGACAGCTGCAGGGTGCCGCCGGCAGCCAGCAGCACGATGGTGGTCTTGTAGGTTTCAGTGCCATAAACGGTCTCGTCGCTCACCGTTACGCCGTCCTCTGTGACAATGGTACGCGTGCTGGGTGTCACCTTATAGACGTAGGCGTCGAAGACCACATCGTTGAAGTCGAGGTCGTTGGAACTGATCTGTCCCAAGTCCTCACAGAACACGCGGCCCTGCTCTATCAGCTGCGTGTTCTCATAGTGCTCCTTGGTGGTGACCACGGTGATGCGCTCGTCAGACTGCGTGCCCTGGTCTATGGGTATTGTGATGTCGCTCTTCAGCACGCCCGGGGTGATGCGCACAATCCAGTCGCTGTAGTAGCCGTCGGCACCGCCGATGACCGCCTTCAGGCCATCCCGGTTGGCAATCTCCACCGCATTCGGGTCATCCTCAGAGTCGGGCTGAATACAGAACATATTGGTATTCGTCACGTTCTCCATCAGGGCATCGTAGTCGAAGCCGACAAACCACATGCCCGACACGTCGGCATTGTCAGCCGTTGAGTTGTCCCACGCCTGAATCATGTCGCCGGGAATGATGACATAGCGGTCGTGATGGTCGCAGCTGCCCTGTGAACTGTGGAAGCCGAAGCTCTCGGTGCTGGAGTTCATCAGCAGCATAATCTGGTCTTGGTGGTACACCTTCTGGTCGTTGAAATCATCGCCCTGCGACGGGTCTAACGTACCGTCCCAGACATCCTGGTTGGGATAACCGCCACTGTAGTTGGCGTTATTGAAGTCGAAGATGTGGTCGTAGTACTCGTAGCCGTCGTAGGTCAGCTTGCCTGCCATCAGGTAGTCGGTCTGCTCAGAGCCGATGACGGTGGTGCCGTTGCCGGCTGTGTACTCCTCCAGGCAGTCCTCATTGGCACCTTCCAGGTTGGTGTGGCCTTTGTACACCTGCTGCACGAAAAAGTCGGTGTAGTGCAGTGCTGTGCCCTCAGGGTTCTTGTGCTGCTGGAACCAGCGGCGCACCTTATCCTTCTGGGCATCTGACAGCGGTTGCGGCACCACGTAGGGCTGTGTGGAGTTGGGGACACCCGACGTTCCCCACATGTTGGCATCAGGATACGAGGCACGGGTGGCTTCAGTTGTGGCGGGGGTGGTGAAGCCCCAGGTCTGGTTAGGGTCGATTTTTCCGTAGGCATCGACAAAGACTTCTTGGTATGCCTTCACTTTACCGTCAACAATAGACGAATAGTCTACGTCATCATGAGTGCAGCCTGCCAATAATCCACCAAGGACGAACAGAGCTGCCCCTGTCAAAAAGTGCTTATTCATTTGTTACGTAACTTGTTAAATTCGAATTTACGGTGCAAAATTAATATAAAAAATCGGTTAGCAGGCACACTTTAATGTTAATCTTTTTTAAACGGCAACAACAAGAGGGGCTTTGTGCGGAATATTTCGTACTTTTGGCCTCCAAAATCAAGCAATGCTATCATGACGCGCGTGAAGAATTTCCTGAAAGGCGCCTGCCTTTTGTTGGCCCTTCTGACAGTGGCCTCATGCAACAAAGACATGTTCAACGAGGCCGATTACAACACGCTGGTTGAGACCGTTCAGCCAGTGAAGAACATCCAGGCCTCGCATACATGGCAACTGGCCGCCACCCACTATATCACCGTAGAGCCGAGGGCTTACAAAGCCAGCATGAAACGGCTGCAGATACTGAGTGCCAACCCGGCAAGGGGACAGGGTGCCGACATCCTGGGCGACTACCTGCTCACCGGCAGCGACCGTGAGTACGTGGCCTTTACCGCCCCTTCCATACTGACGCAGTTCTATGCAGCCCTCATCGACGAGGCCGGCACCTATACCGTGACACCCTTCAAGGCATCAGACCGTAACATCGCCTTTGACAGCCCTACCGACGTGAGGGCAGCCGTGGACGAAAAGAAAACTGGCCTGCAGGTATTCTCCTATTGCTTTGAAGACGAGATGCCACAGCCGGGCGACTACGATTACAACGACGTCGTGCTGCGCATCTCGCAGGAGCGCACCGCCACCAACCAGATAACCCTGAACGTGACGCTGGCTGCCGTAGGGTCGCTGGCTCAGGTGGCTGCCGCCATCCGCCTGGTAGGCTATAACTTTGAGGACATAGAGCGTGTGACTACCGTCGACGACGAGTCCTTCGACGAAGGCATCAGGAAGTCGGCCGTACCTTTTATCAACAGCACTGACCTGCTCATGAGCAGCATCAGCGGCGAGGCCGTCATCAACCTGTTTGAGGACGCACATGTGGCTACCGGGGCCTACGGCTACACCAGCGAGGGCTATATACCGCGCTACAAGTACAACGTATCGAAGACTACCAGCGAGGAGTATGAGATGGTGAGTCCCAGAACTGTATCCTACGTCATCACGTTCAAGAACCCGACGCTGCTCGACTACTTTACACTGGCCACCCTCGACCCCTTCGTCATCGTTGAGTACAACGGCATCCTGATGGAGGAGCATGCCGTCTATGAGTACCGCAACTACACCGTCCTGCACGACTACTCGCAACCCACGAGTGCCGTTATCCTGCCCTGGGCCTTAGTGGTGCCCACGGGCTCTTTCCGCTACCCACTCGACGGCATCAACATAGGCTTTGCCAACGACGACGCCCTTTTCGGTGCCTACATGACCAACAACCACTCCTTCGGCCAGTGGGCCTCCAACAGCACCACGTCATGCGACTGGTATAACTACCCGACGAGCAACATGGTCTACTAAGCCGCCTGATACAGACCCAAAAATGTACATTCAACCGCCTCCTCACGATATTCTGTACTACATGCTCTATGCAGCAGTGGCCATGATGTCATTGATGTCATGCTGCTACCTGCTGCTGCGCAGGGGCAACGCGTTTGCCCCCCACATCACCACACCGGCACGGGCACGGCGGTGGACGGCGGCCTTCCTGGCCAGCGTGACCATGGGCCATCTGTGGTATCTGCCGGCTGCCTACTACACATCACAAGAAATGATCAGGCTGAGTGTCTTTGTTGGCGCATTTCTCGATTTCATCGTCGTATTCCCCTTAGCCATCTTCGTCATGCTCACCATGCTGCAAGACCGCCGGCGGCCCCTGTGGCCCTATCCGCTGCTGATGACACCGCCCGCCATAGCATTGGCATGGTGCCTGGTCAACGACAACTACGCCCCGGTGTCATACATCTATGCCTATCTGCTGCTGTTTGGCATCGTAATTCTAATATATATGGTACGCGCGATATGGCAATATGAGCACTGGCTGCGCGACAACTACGCCGACCTGGAGCACAAGGAGATGTGGTTCTCGTTCCTGGTGCTGGCCGGCATCCTGCTACTGCTCGGATACTATGTGTTCGGCACCGGAAATCCTGCCTACGAATACATCGTCCAGTGCTGCGACTTCATACTTATCGGCAGCCTCCTGTGGCGTGTGGAAACACTAAGCGAGCTTCATCCGCAGGCCCTGTCCTCAGAAGGCAGCGACCCCGCCGAACCAGAGGACATGGACGAGCCTGAGGCGTCGGAGGCCACCCACAGCGACATCAGCCAACTGCTGCAGGAGCACTGCATTGACACGCAGCTGTACCTGCAGAACGACCTGTCGCTTGCGCAACTGGCCAAGGTCATTGGCACCAACCGTCTCTATCTCAGCCAGTACTTTTCAAGTCAGGGCATGACTTACAATACCTATATCAACGACCTGCGCATCAGCCATTTCATCAGCCTCTATCACGAGGCCGTCGCCGCCCGGCGCAATTTTACCGCCAATAAGCTGGCAAACAAGAGCGGCTACCGCAGCTACAGCACCTTCAGCATGGCCTTCAAGCAGCGCATGGGAGTGAGCGTGACGGCATGGATGGCCTCACAACCGGACAACATCACATCAGAATAAACGACTATGAAGAAAAAGATTCAATGGGTGCTGGCCGCCGCCCTCATCATCTGCGGCTCAAGCGTGACAACCTCCTGCAAAAAGGCTACTACCAGCGAGGAAAATGCTGTACAGCAGGTAGAGAGTACCGAACAGACCGCTGCACAGGAGGTGGAGAAGACCGAACTCATCCGCACCAGCCAGAGCTGGGACGGCGTGGAGCTGCCCGACTACCTGCAGGGCCGTCCCGAGCTGGTGGCCGTGAAGTACGTGTTCCCCGTAGGCCAGAAGCTGGGCTGGCACCACCACCCCGTCATGAACTACGGCGTGCTGATGCAGGGCGAGCTGACCATCATAGGCCAGGACGGCAAGAAGAAGGTGGTGCATGAGGGCGAGCCCGTGGTAGAGATGGTGAACACCATCCACCACGGCGAGAACACCGGCACGAAGCCCGTCATCCTCTACATGTTCTACCTCTCGCAGAAGGACATGCCGCTGGCCGTGCAGCACCCGGAGATACCGCTGGAGTAGACGCTATGGACAAAGAACTGCTGATAACATAAAACCACTATTGGAAGAACCATGAAGAAAATGTATGTATGGGTGCTGGCCGCCACTCTTATCATCTGCGGCCCGAGCCTGCTGACATCGTGCAGCAGCAACGACGACGACGACAAGACCACCGTCGTACAGCCTGGCAAGGAATACTTCACGCTGTGGAACCAGTGCGAGGCCCTGACAGCCCTGAAGGAGTACGTGGCCGACGTGACGAACCCCGCGTCGAAGAACTTCATCAAGGAGGCTGACCGCATTGCCACGTTCGACATGGACGGCACGTTCGTCGGCGAGCTCTACCCCACCTATTTCGAGTATAACCTGCTGGAGTACCGCGCCTTAGACGACCCCAACTACACGGCTCCGGACGATGTGAAGGAGGCGGCACAGGACATACGCGACTTCGTGCGCAGCGGCAAGAAGCTGCCCGACCACTTCGACATGAAGCATGCCTACGCTGCCGCCAAGGCATACGCCGGCATGACGCTCGCCGAGTTTGACGCCTACGTCAAGGCGTATGCCGCCAAGCCTGCCAACGGCTTTTCGGGCATGACCTACGGCCAGAGTTTTTACAAGCCGATGCTCCAGGTGTTCGACTTCCTGAAGGCTAATGGCTTCACCTTCTATGTCGTGTCAGGCTCCGACCGCTTCATCTGCCGTTCGCTGGTGGAGTCGATAGGCATTGAGCCCAACCGTGTCATCGGCATGGACGTGAAGCTCCGCACTACCGGCCAGGGCACCGCAGAAGGCGTGAACTACACGATGGGCAAGGAAGAGAACCTGATTCGTACCAGCGAGCTCATCATCAAGAACCTGAAGACCAACAAGGTGATGCAGATCACACAGGAGATAGGCAAGGTGCCCGTACTCACCTTCGGCAACAGCAGCGGCGACTGTGCCATGCACAACTTCTGCCTGAGCCATCCCACCTACAAGACAGCCTCCTTCATGCTCATTGCCGATGACGATGCCCGCGACCACGCCAACCGCGAGAAAGCCCTGACCCTGGGACAGCAGTGGCGCGAGGCCGGCTACCACGTCATCTCCATGCGCGACGACTTCAAGACCATCTACGGCGACGGTGTGGTGAAAGGCGGCTTCACCTTCGCCAACTAACCCCGGCCCCCCCCCGACAGGACGACAGCGAGATTATGGCTATCGAGTTGATTCCCCTCTCCCTCATAGCGTTTTTCATGCTCTACGGCGCGGCAGCGGTGCTGGTGATCATCGCCTGCATCTACCTGCTGCTGCGCCGTGGTAACGCCTTTGCCGCCGACGTCACCACGGCCGTGCGCCTGCGCCGCTGGGTCGTGGCCTTTTATGCCATGGCCTTTCTGAGCCATGTATGGTGGTTCGTCTTCCTCATCATCTCCTTCGACGGCCAGTCGGCAACTTATGTGGTGGTAGCGATTCTCGACATGGTAACGCTGGTGCCCACCGTCGCCGGCACACAGCTGTACATGCTCCAGGACCGCAAACGGCCTATATGGCCCATGTTCTTAGCCATGATTCCGTGCATCGTCCTGGGGGCGTTGCAGATTCACGACCTCAACGGCAATTATCTGCGCATGGAGAACGCCTACATCATCGTGGTCTACCTCTCCCTGACGACTTACATGGTGTTTGCCGTCAGACAATACGGCCGGTGGCTGCGCGACAACTATGCCGACCTGGAGCGCAAGGAGGTGTGGCAGACGCAGGTGGCAGTGACACTAAGCCTGATGGTGTTCGTCATCTACTGGATGGAAGGCGACAACATCATCTTGGGCTATCTGCTGCAGTTCACTCAGATTTGGCTCTTCGGGGTGCTGCTGTGGCGCGTGGAGACGCTGCCGATGCTGGATAGCGCACCGGCAGAACAGGATGCCGCCGAGGTGTTGCAGCAGCAGGGCCGCACGCCACAGACGGCTACTACCCTACCCTCTAACATCGGACAGCTGCTGACGGTACACTGCGTGGACACGCGGCTGTACCTGCAGCACGGTCTGACGCTGGCACAGCTGGCCAAGGCCGTGGGCACCAACCGTTTCTACCTCAGTCAGTATTTCGCCGGGCAGGGACTGACCTACAACGCCTACATCAACGGCCTGCGCATCAAGCACTTCGTCAGCCGCTACCACCAGGCCGTCTCCTCGTGCCAGCCGTTCACCGCCCAGCAGCTGGCCAACGACAGCGGCTACCGCAGCTACAGCACCTTCAGCCTCGCCTTTAAGCAGCGCATGGGGCAGAGCGTCACCACGTGGATGCGCAACCAATGAACAAAGCTACCGCCTCATTTCAATTTAGCAGCGGACTACAGGACTACAGGACTTTTTCTTGGCACGGATGACACGGATTAACACGGCTTTCTTCTTTTAGTGCTAAGAACTGCCTTCAGACTCATGCAAAAAAGTCCTACAGTCCTGTAGTCCGTGACACACCCCACTTTCAAAATCAGCAAAAACAGTTTCAAAATATGCAAAATCTTTAGATTTGCCTGTTTTTGATAACGCTTTTTCAAAGAAAATAAGTAATTTTGCCGCCAAATAGCTAATGACCGACAAAACGGAAACTTTTAACAACACCGAAAATATGAAGAAAAAATCTTTCAACCACTGGCTCTGGGCAGCCCTGCTGTGCGGTCTGAGCCTCAGTGTCACGTCATGTAAGGATGACGACAACGACAACAACAGTACCCCGTCTGCCGAGGAGCAGGCCAACGAGCAGGCCAACGAGTTCTGGGCCGTGGTCACCAACCTGGTGAGTCCGTTCGACGTCACCAGCGACTACGCCAACAAGACCTTCGAGCCCACCATCGGCGAGCCGGCAGAGGGTGACGATGCCACCCGCGTGGTAATCCTGCCCGACGCGCAGGCCGCCGCCACCCACTTCGCCGCCATCGCAGATGCCGACATAACGGCCAGCACCGCCACCTACACCTACAAGAGCGATGCCGTGGGAACCCTCGTCTACACCAAGAGCACCGACGGCAAGTCACTGGCCACGGTCGATGTAGACATCAAGCAGATTCCGCACCTGCAGAAGATTGTCTACAGGACGGCAGACCAGGCAGGCACCAACGGTGTCTCAGACGGCGTCCCCTACTACTCGTTCGGCGACGTCATCAAGCGCACCCGCGAGGACGGCGTCGTGGAGTACTGGATGTGCATACAGGCCCCGATCACCAAGCAGGGCAGTACGGAGGTCATCTGGGCTTCGCTGAGCCAGCTGCCCAAGGAAAACATCTACACCAAAAAATCAGACACGAACGGCAAAACCTACAAACTGCCAACAGGACTTGGCTCAAACAAGGAATACATCAAAAACCTGTCGGAGATGATCTTCGCCATGGTGTCGCCCGCAAAATGGGAAAGCAACCTCAAAGACGGTCCTGACGACATGAAAGCCTTCAACCTGGTGAAGAAGGAAAACATCAAGTACATCAACCAGTACTTCTGGAAGCGCGTAATCTACAGTTGGGAAGAACTGAGTTTGGGACAGACCATCTTCGGCAAAGACGTGACACTGCTTGACATGGCCGCGAAAATCAACGACAACACAGAAGGCATGAAGATTGTCTACAACGGCTACAGCTGGTGGGGGACAACCAATAGCCCGACGCTCTGGATCTCTATCCTTACCGCCGGCAGCAACGCCGAGGCCAACGGGCGCCACCTGGACTGGATTCCGGTGAAGAAGCAGGTCATCGATCCGTATATAGCGCTGGACTGCGTGTCGCAGCTGAAGTTCGGCTCGCAGTGGATCAACGAGGAGTTCTTCGGCGATGACGAGCCGCGTTACATCTTCCGCTTTGCCAAAACCAAAGACCTGGCCGGCATCAAAATGAACATCTGGGAGTCGATGGAATCTCACAACGGCATCAAGGACGTGTATGTCTATACGAAAAAGTACAATATCCCGACAGGTGAGCACAAGAAGATGGACGACAACATCGTCAGCAACAAGGACTTCACAACCATCAGTTCCGACGAGGCAAAGGTAGGCAAAATCATTGCTGCCGACGGCAAATTCTGCGACAACCTCATCGATGCCGAGGACAATCATGGCGGCGCCGTGGCCGTGGTGGCCTATGTGGGCGGCAAGATGCGCGTGGAGGACGGCGAGGACTGGAACGGACTGGCTATTGGCATCATCAGCGGCGGCTCAGAGTGGAACACAGGCAGTGGCATAAACTGCGCCGGCCTGAAGACGTACAATGAGGCCAAGGATGCCATGAAGATGTTCAACGGTCTTGCAAGCACCAACCTGATGAAGAAGTGCAACATGGCGGAACACGGTCACGAGGCTGTCGAAGCCTGCAAAAAGTATTATAGCGTGAACCTGCGCATGGGCAACATCAGCGAATGGTTCCTGCCCTCGGTGGGTCAGTATTGTCTGGCCATAGAGGGTCTGGGCGGCAAGGTTGAAGGCGACACCATCAAGATAGACAGAGAGAAACTGGCCGAGATGAGCGCTGATGCTCTCGACTTTTCCATCTGGACCTCGTCGCCCCATGACAGCAAGACCACCTATTGCTGCCAAAACCAGAAAAAGATACAAGCCTACTCCAATACGTCAAAGAAGCAGTTCGTGCCCTTCATCGCCTTCAAGTACAATGGCGGTGGCACGCAGAATCAAAACAAATAAAACAAAACAAATCGGATAAAGACAATGAGAACGAAGAAATCTTTCAACCTATGGCTCTGGGCCGCGCTGCTGTGCGGCCTGAGCCTCAGCGTCACCTCCTGTAAGGAAGACGACAACAGCATGAGTGAAGAAGAGCAGAAGGAACAGCAGTGGGCCGAGCAGTCAGAGAAGGCCCAGAAGTTCTGGAGCGTCGTGGGGCACCTCGTCTCGATGGACGATTACACGGCCGATTACGAGAACAAGACCTTCGAACCCGCCATCGGCACCGAGGGCAGCGACGGCCAGACACGTGTGGTCTATACCAACAATGCGGCCGCTGCGGCCGAGCGCTTCGCCAACCTCGTGGGCGAGGACCCGGAGAAGATTACCGAGCAGACGCCCACCTACACCTGGAGCGACCCCGAGGTAGGCACGCTCACCTACACCAAGGTTACCGACGGCACGGCCTGGGCTACCGTCGACGTGAGCATCAGGCAGGTGCCTCACCTCAGTAAGATTATCTACCGCACCCCCGGCCAGGACGACGCCAACGGCGGTGTTGCCCACGGCGGCAGTGCCTACTACCGCTTCGGCGACGTCATCAAGCGCACTAACGATGACGGCAAGACAGAGTACTGGATTTGTGTGCGCCCCGCCTTCGACCCCGAGGACAAGGGCGATACCCACTGGATGACCGTCAGCCCCGTGCCCACTGCCAACCAGGAGCCATACACCAGCAGCCACAAGAAGAAGTATGTGATGCCCAAAGGCTTGAAATATGAAAATGAGCACATGCAGAACCTGGCTGAGCTGCTCTTCGCCATCTACAACCCTACGCAGTGGTCTGACAACGTGGTCAACTACTACTCTGATGGTATGAAGATGTTCCACGACTTCAAATTCGCCAACCTGGCCTACCACAACCAATACTTCTGGCAGAACGTGCAGAGAGCCTGGAAGAAGCAGGATATAGCTAAGACTGTTTTCGGCTTCAGCGACGACAAGTTGTCAAAAATGGTTACTGACCCCAAACAGGGTCTCTACCTGCTCTACAACGGCTATTCATGGTGGATGACTTCTTCCAACTACTGCACCCTGTTTCAGGCCCACTTCGTCAACACCCCTGGCGGCAGGTATGCCAACATGCAGACGGAAAGCCCGTACACAAAGGTGACGAAGCAGGTGGTCGACAAGAAGGTAAAGGATGGCTCGAGCGACATTGTCATCAACATCACGGAATGCTCGCTCAACAAACCTTATTATATTAATGAGAAGTTCTTTGGTGACGAAGAGCCTCGCTTCATTACACGCTACGCCACGGGCAAGCAGCTTAGCAGCACCAAGAAGTACGCCAACAACCAGGAAGCCATACCCGGTTGCGAGGATGTCTATCGCTACTACAAGCATGTCTTCCCCGACAAGAATCTTACCGACAAGCCCGAAAAAACCGGCGAGGATGATGGCAGCGTAGCAATCAACGCACCCAAAGAGGGCGAAGCCGGAACCTATATGGTTGGCGACGTGGTGGAAGACGATCTGGGTCGCAAGTGGTTCTGCATCAACGGCTCTGCCTACAACAAGACGATGTACCCCAACGTGACAGACAAATCGGCATGGTTCATCACCTTCGACAAGATCAACTTCAACGAAAAAAAGGCAACCGAAATCACCGAGGAGGAAGACCTGCCTGAGGTGTCGCTGAGACTGATAGAGTTCTACGAATCACTGCTCCTCGCCCCCGAACCCTACAATTTAGAGCCTGAGAAAAACAGGCTGGGCAGCATCGCTCAACATATCAAAAAGTATGCCGGTGTGGATATGAGAGAACTGGTTACTCAAGTTGACAGCACCTGGATATTCTACGTACGCAAAGCAGGAAAGGCCTTTGCCAGCGCATCGACATCCTACGTATCGTGCATGGCCTACGAAGACAACACCAACCAGCAGGCCATTGCCCGTTTCGTTATCGACCACACCCAGTCAGGAACCGAGCGTACCGCCTGTGTGGCCGAGTCGGGAGCCACGTTCCAAGACAACCGCTACCTCGTCTACACGAACTACGAGAAGTACGACCCGGACAACATGACCCTCACCGCCGACGAGACTTCGCTGAGGATGACCAAGTGGCAGGTGTTCTGGCCCGTCAGCAGCACGAAGATGCACCTCCAGGACGCTGGCGACATAGACCTGGTACGCCAATTTGGCAATCACAACAAGTGGGTTCCCGACTGGCTCCACCGCAAGATGGCAGACGTTTCCGCCCCCGAGAATTACAGCTGGGACAGCGAGAGAGGCGGATTTCGCACTAACAAAACCTCGCTCTTAATGGACCGCATACTCTTCTTCCGTGTGATGAAGGTGACCGACAACGGCGGAAACGTGCCCAACCTCGTCTCGCAGGACGGGCGAAAGCTCTACGTCGTACACTTGCAGGACGACAAGATGCTCTACAGGCAATACTTCCAGGCCTTCTGGGCGTTCGGCTACCAAACACACCGGAACAAAATCTTCTTCTTGAACAACAAACAGCACACGGTGAAGGCAATTCCCGGTACTGAAAATTGAAAATTGAAAATTGAAAATTGATAATTGAAAATTGAAAATTGAAAATAAATCGAAAATAGAAAATCGTAAATCGTAAATGAAAAAGAATTCTTTCAACCTTTGGCTCATGGCCGCCCTGGTGTGCGGCCTGAGCCTCGGCGTCACCTCGTGTAAGGACGACGATAATGGCGGTAACGGCGGAAACGGCAGCGGACAGGAGGTGGGCGCCACCGAAACCGACGAGGCCATGGCTGCCTATAACTGGCTGACCAACATGACCGACATCGGTGAGTTCACCGACGACTGGGCCTCGAAGACCTACGAGCCTACCATCGGCGTGGAGTCGACAAGTCAGGCCAACACGCGCATCGTGGTGGTGGCCGACATCGACTATGCCAAGATGAACTTCGCCAGCATCTCGGGCTTGAGCATCGACCAACTGTCGGCCACGCAGAGCCAGACCATCGACGGCGTGGGCACCATCACCTGGACACCCTCGGCTGAGGGTGCCAGCAACCTGGCCACCGTCGACGTGAACACCAAGCTCATCCCCCACCTGACGAAGATCGTGTACTGCACCGCAGAGCAGGTGGGCGACAACGGCGGCAGCTTTAAAGGCACGGCCTACTACCGCTTCGGCGACGTCATCGAGGATGCCGAGGGCTACTACTGGGTGTGCGTGAAGCCCGCTTTCGGTACGGGTAGTGCCGCCCAGCAGCAGGGCTACTGGATCAACATCCTCAACCGCGACCCCACCAACGGCAAAAGTACGAAAGGTCAGGTGCCTGCCATCCCCGAAATCAACATTTGTCGCGACTACGACGGGAAATACAATGGCAATACCATCTTGCTGCCCACCCAGCTGAATTCTACCAAGGAAATGACCCACAACCTGGCCAACCTCGTCTGGGCGCTGCTGTATCCTATTGACTACTACAATACCGTAGGCGACAACGGCATCGGCTTGGGGGGCTACGACTACAAATACAACGGCAGGAAGTTCTGCGAACACGTGGCTGCGAAGTGGACAGAAAACAAAATCTGGGAAAAGCTGTTCAACCGCTCCTATAAGGAGATGAAGAAGTTTGATAAAATCAACTTCTACTATGAGGGCTACCATTTCACCCCGAAGATCCATCTGGGCAGCTCCAACCTCGGATGCGCCACGGTGATGGGTACCGAGAGTTATGCTACGACATACGTTACCACGTACGCTGAAGACAAGAAGAAGAACCTTGAGATGAAGGAGAAGGGTGCGGGCTTCGACCTGCACCGCTACTGCAGCGACCCAGATCAGAATCCCGACTGTGCCAGCTCCGGCAAGGCCGGTTATGCCCCCGCCAAGCAGTTCAGCGACACCGAAGGCTACTGGATTGTGCGCCAGAAGACCAGTTCGCAGATTGCCGGAACCTGGTCGCATCCCAGCGTCTACGCCACGCTGAATAACACGGCCGAGATATACCGCTACAACCAGGCCTACCATAAAATTGTGGGGGCGGGATCACCCGTGGAAGAGGAGAATGAGCTGTCCAGTTTCGCCCCATACGAAAACCGTGGTTTCTACAATCTGGGTGATGTGGTGAAGGACGCATCAAAGAACAGATGGATTTGCGTTCAGGTATCCTCTTTCGGCTCAGAAAAGAGCAGCGACCAGGCCAACTATGCCTACTTCGTTTCCTTTGACATGAATGCCATGGGTGATGATGCGGAAAACCTTCCTGACAAGGACCTGGCGGCCCAGATGCTCTACCACATCAGTTACCTGTACCAGAATGCCCTTAGAACCATTAATGAACCGAATACTTTCGCACAGAAACGCCTGGCCCACATCGAGGAACATGCCAAAGTAAAGATCCTGGATTTGATTGCCATGCGCGACACACTGCATAAGACCAGTGCTCATGGCGAGCAATCCATCTCCAACCTGTTCTCCAGCGTCATCTATTACGACAAACAACAAAAAGATTACTGCGTGCTGCGCCTGATTGTCGACAACACCGTGGAGAACAAGGGCGTCCGCGACTTCGCGTGGAGCTTCTGGAACTGTTACACGGCCGATCCAGAATGCCCGATGCTGCTTTACGACCTGGACCGTAAAGAAAAGATCACTGCATATGCCGAAGACAAGTGGGTCTACTTGCCATGGCACAACCCCGAGACGGGCAAGCAAGTGCCCAGCAGTGGCAAGCGTAAACCGGAAACAGCCGACGAGTTAAGAGGCGGTGTGCTGTGGAATTCTTACACTTATGGCTTTACCATCTACAATCATGAGATGCCTACCAACATGTATAACGAGCCGCTCTACCTCATCGCCGTGAAGCGTGTGAAAGACACCGGCAAGCCTTCGCAGGCCTTTGAGGACGGAACGGCCTTCGAGCCCGTGAGCCTGGTTCGCGACGCTTTGAGCGAGTATCATCAAAAGACAGTCGAAGACGTGGAGAATCCCGAAAATATCTATCTGACATACGGTGATTATCTCCAGGCCGGCAACATCACCCTGAACGGCAGCCGCTACGACTTCAAGTTCACCAACAAACCGTGATAGGATTGAAAATTGAAAATTGAGAATCGTAAATCGAAAATTGTGAATCGTAAATTGAAAATTGTGAATTATGAATTGAAAATTGTGAATTATGAATTGAGTGCACAGCGGAACCGACCCGCTGTGTACTTTTGCTTTCAAAATCTGCAAAAATGGTTGCAAAATATGCAAAAACATGATTTTAACATATCAGAGAGAAGGCTGTTTAAAAAAAATTAGTTAACTTTGCCAGCGAAATAACATCCAAATGCTAACAACAAAATGAAAAAGACATCTTTCAACATCTGGCTTTTGGCAGTACTGCTGGGCGGTCTGAGCCTCAGTGTCACCTCCTGTAAGGACGACGACAAGAACAGCGAACAGAACGAGTCCGAGCAGGAGCAGCAGGCCGAGGAGCAGGAGAAGAAGGAAAACACCGCCTTCAACGTGCTGGACAACCTGGCCAACCTCAGCAACGCCCCCGCCGACTACCTCACGGGCACCTATGAACCGACCATCGGCATTACCGATGACGCCGACGCCGGCACCCGCATCATCAACACCAACGACATGGCGACTGCCGTCCTGCGCTTCAGCGACCTCATAGACGAGAACATCGACGAGAACACGCAGACCTACACCTGGAGCGACGACCGCGTGGGCACGCTCACCTACACCAAGAGCACCGACGGCAAGTCGTGGGCCACGGTGGATGTCAGCATCAAGCAGATGCCCCACCTGCAGAAGATTGTCTACCGCTCGCCCGAGCAGAGTGGCGACAACGACAAGTTCGTGGGCACGGCCTACTACCGCTTCGGCGACGTCATCCTGAAGAAAAACGAAGACGGCAACATCGAGTACTGGATCTGTGTGCGCCCTGCCTTCGGCCCCGAAGGCAAGGAAACCTCCCACTGGGTCACCGTCAGCCCGCTGCCTGACAAGAACATCTGGACCTATACCGGCAGCAACGGCATCGACTACGCCCTGCCCACCGGCATTGGTAAAAGCAAGGAGCATGCCCAGAACTTCGCCGAGATGCTCTTCGCCATCTGCTTCCCCGGGGAGTGGCAGCAGAACATCATCGACAATCCCTATACAAGCATTTTTAACCGGGGCGTGCCCATGTTCAACGACTTCGACAAGACCAGGCTGAAATACCACAACCAGTATTTCTGGCAGCGTGTGCAGGACGCCTGGTGGGCCCGCAGGCCCTTGTTCAATGAGCTGTTCGGCAGCACGCTTCAAGATTTTAAGTCCATGCTTAAAAGCGACGATGGTCTGAACCTGCTTACCAACGGCAAAACCTGGAACACCAACCCGGTTTTTGGCACCAACAGTCCCACCCTCTACCGCTACTGCTTCAAAAACGGCGTGAACAAGCAGAGCAACATGCACCTGCTGGTGGGCAACGACTATCAAAGTGTGAAGGCCGAGGTCATCAGGTCGAAAATCAAACTGAATGTCAAAAAGGACTACACCTCAGGTCGCCCCTTCCTGACCAACACCGATTTCTTCGGAAAAGCTGCCAACCACTACATCATCCGCTTCGCCACGGGTGCCGATCTTTCAAGCACAGGCAAAGAGAACCCCTACCTGAATATTGCCGGCACAACAGACGTCTATCGCTACAACGACCGCTACGGCATCACCGACCTGAACCAGGACCCCGAAGTGCTCGACCGGCCGACGGGCAGAGTGGTGAACGAGACATACAACCAGAAGTGGAAGCACTACCGTGGTGAGCCCCACTACCGCTTCGGCGACATCTACCAGGACGAGAACGGCCATAAGTGGATGGTGCTTCTCCTGGCAGGATCGCATAAAGCCTATAATAATGACATAAATTTGGGCGACAGCGCCTGTTTCACTGAGTTGATTTCCCTGGATGGCCTGACCCCCAGTGCTGACAAGCGCCAGATTACCAACCTGCCCACACGCGACCAGGTCATGCGTGCAGCGCCTCTCCTGATGTCGTATCATCAGTACACACTAAACAAAAAATTAAAGGTGGAGCCGTGGAACGAACAGAAGGCTACAGAATTAGGCAAGACCGTGCAGGCTCAGGTGGAGACATGTAACTTCGATGCCCGCATGCTCTATCAGATTGTTCGTGCCCAGGAAGAGTTCTATTGGAAGCGCCAACCCAGCTGGCTGACCAGTATTGCCTACCGCGCCCCCACCGACTCCAGCGGCAAGCAGCGTCTGCTGCGCGTTGTCTGCAACAGCCAGAATAACAAGAGCGACCAGCTGTATTACTTCTGGGAGCACTATGTAAAGAAGCCCGATGCCACCACCCAGCTCTATGCCGATACTCTCTATGACAAGACAGCTCCCATCTACCTGCAGGACATCGCCTTGGCCGACATGATTAGCCTCTACGGCGAAGACAGCTACGCCCGCCAGCCCCTCTTCGGTTGGGACGGATGGGTAGATGGTGAAAACGGTACCGACAGGCAGCCGCGCACCGTGAAAGACGTAGACAAGAAGGCCAACGACGTGACCAACTACTACTACGACATGGCTAAGTGGAAGACCCGCGACTTCCCCCGCGACATGTGGAACGAGCCAGTGCTGATGTTCCGCATGACGGCCGTCTACGACCGCGGCGACACAGAGTATGCCACCAGAACCGTCGATGGCCACACGCTGACCCCGCTGAAAGTCCGCGACAACTGGATAGCCCCTGGAGACGTTGACTTCTGGGATATATTATACGACACCTATACTTCTGTCTGGATCACTACTATGAGCAAAGATTTCAAGACCCTCTGGCTCGACGGCAAGTCCATCGAATGGCCCGACCCGTTTAAGACGTGGCAGCAGTCGTATAAATAAGTATGTAAACAGTAATATATTAACATCAATAAACTATGAAAAAGAGTTTCCATTTCCTGCTCATGGCCGCGCTGGTAGGCGGCCTGAGCCTCGGCGTCACCTCCTGTAAGGATGACGACAACAACGACAACAACGTCAGCAGCGAAGAGTCGTATGCCACGCTGACCTTCGACAGCAACCAGCTGGCTCATGGCATCGAGACCGACATCCAGAGCGCCGTCATCGATGTGCCCGTCAAGGCCAACGGCACCTGGACGGCCACGCTCAGAACAGGCAAAAAAAGTAAGGAAGACCCCGAATGGTGTAACATCCTGGACTGGAAGGTGAGCTACGAGGGCAACCAGACCCTGCAGCTCGCCATCGACGCGAACCTGACCAAGGCAGGCCGTACCTGCTATCTGGTGGTAGGCAACGGCGGTGAGAAGTACACCACCATCACCGTCTATCAGAATACCACCTACAAGGGTGAGGATGCCAGCAACGGCAGCGGACAGGCCTTCTCCGACCTTGGCATGGGCACGGGTATCGACTATGACTACCTGCTCAACATGAAGAACAAGACAGACGAAACCCGCGAGTTCGACCCCACGATGGTGCATGGCGTCAACAACATCTTCAACTTGACACAGATCACGAAGCTGCAGGCCCAAGGTAAGCTCCAGCCCTCGGCCTACGTCGAGGCCCCCATCGAACTGGACAACCTGAAGGCCGCGCTCATGGACTCCAGCGTTGTGCAGAGCAAGACCATCACCGTGTCGGTTGAACTCGGCGTGGAGTTCGGTGTTATCGCGTTCAAAGGCAAGGGCAACTACGAATCAGACAAGAAGGAGGCCAAGACACACATTGACTACACCATTGTGCGCCAGGCTCCCATGTACAACGTCTATCTCTCGCCGGCAGAACTGACCGCCTACGCCGCCAGAAACCGTCAGGTCGACGACGATGAGCAGGATATACTAGAAGAAAAAATCGAAAAAGTCAAAAACAGGTACATCAAGAATAACCAGCGTGCCATCAAGAAAGGCAACCTGACGGAGTCTGACCTTGACGAGGACGGTCTGACAGAAGACCAGGCCTTGGAAATAGATAACATGTACGATGCCGTCCCCGTCAATTTCGACCATGCCGGCATCTTCTCCTCGGGATTCTGCAACCGTTACAACGAGCTTTATAATGCCATCACACGCAAGAATCTGCGCAATAAGCCAATAGACACCCAGGCAGCGGACAACGCACTGAGCCTCCTGGACTCTCAGTTTGGCCCCTTCTATATTGACGGCGGCAATTTCGGCGGCCTGATGGTTGTCCATGCCCGTGTTGACTCCATGTCACAGGAAGGTCAGACCACATTCGGTGGTGGAATCGAACTCGATGCCTTAGGTGGTGCCATCACCCTCAAAGGCGACTTCTCATACACAGAAGACGGCTACAACGCCTGGCACAAGATTCGCCCCGATTTCCACATCTATGGCGGCAATGCCAGAGATACGTCAGCTAAATTGTTTAGTATCCTCGCCAGTGGAAGACCCAACGACATGACCAAATGGCAGGGTGTACTGCTTGACTGGATTGGCAGCATGGAAAGCCCTGAGGGAGACGTACCCGTGAAGGAACAGAGCAAGGCATCGCCCATCACGTTTATCATCCAGCCCATCTGGCAGATCTTCAACGAGCCTGACATTCACAGCTATGTGAAGGAGTACTTCATGAAGAAGTATAAGAATCGCGGTATCGAAGCATGGGAGAAAATCGTCACAGGCGGTGTCAAGCCAGGAGCCGACGACCTGCTGAACGTCAATTCCCCCTTCTGGAAGAAATACGGCAATTTCTAATCATCTCGCACACTCTGTAAACAAATGAAACTACTGATAAAGATGGGGCTGACAGCCCTGGCCGCCATGGCCATGCTCACGGCCTGTCATGATGACGACACGGAACAGCCCACACCCGTAGTACCCACGGGACCGTGGACGGTGACGGTGGTGTCGGCCGATGACGGCGACGACGACGAACCGATGCTCTACTGGCGTGCCGGCTTCGAGAGCATCACCGTGAGCATAGCCGGACGCAGCGGCAGCAATCCCATCCTTGTCAGTGTGGTTGACGATTCTTCCGTCGCCACCGACGATACATGGCTGACGGTGGCCAGCGACACACTGGCCGCCGACAGCATCGTCGCCCTGAAGACCACCCTTAACGACACGGGGCAGCGGCGCACCGCCCTGCTACGCTTCACCGATGCCGCCGACCCCACCGTCAGCGGTACGCTGCGGGTGACACAATACTCGCAGTCGGACGCCGACAGCAACGGCGACGACGCCCGCAGCCAGCTCTACGTGGGCTACGGCTACGACATCTACAAAGCCTTGGAGTCGCCCATGTCAGTGCGCTGCAAGGCCCCTATCCTCGACCAAAGCCTGCTTCGCCAGAACAGTGCCGCAGACCGCTATGAAATCATCCACGACAGCCACATGGCCCGTATCGACGTGCGCTATGTGTCCAGCAACACCGTCCGCGCCTTCGGGCGCGACCTCACCGAGCAGCAGACCGGCGATGAAGAAAATACGATAGAAGGCTGCACGGAAGACTGCAAGACGGCCGTCAAGAATATCGACGAAGGAAAAGGCAAGCTCGACCAGCAGAACTACGGCCACGGCTCCTTAGAGAAGGCCGTCTATTCACGCGTCATCGACCGCGGCGCCATCATCGACCAGCAGCGCAAGGGCATCTTAGGCCTTTCAGAACCCTTCAAGAACCGGCTCAGGCCTGTCCGCCAGGCCACGGGCCAGCAGCGCAAGGACCTGATAGAACAGCTGCTCGTCGACTTCGGCACGCACGTCGTCCTGCAGGTTGACCTCGGCGGACGCATCGACTACACCTTCTGCATGAGCAAAGAAGCCTCGTTCAACAGCGAGGAGGAGATGCGCCAGGAGATTGACTACACCCTGGGGCGCATCGCCGACAACGACCGCACCGAGAAGAACCGCGTACCCACATCGAGCAAGTCGGCCACGGGAGCCATCGTCGTGAAAGGCGGCAGCGACGCCTCACGCCGTACACTGCACAACGACATCGGCAAGCTCTCGCCGACGGGACAGCTCGACCCCACCCACCTCACCGACTGGCTCGCTACCATCAACTACTCGTCGAACCCTGAGAACGACCCCTGCCTCGACGTCATCCACTTTGAACTGATGCCCGTCTGGGACCTGGTGGACGACGACCTTCGCCAGGACTTCTTAGACGTGACGCTGAAGATGGCCAGCCGCAGCGACTGCAAACTGCCCGCCAGCTTCCTGAGCACCGACATCTACGAAATCAACACAGAGCAACGGCGGCCTGTCAACTACGCCCAGTTGTTCAACTTCAATACCTCCCTCCAGCCACGCATCGGCTCGCTCTGCCGCCTGCTGTATTTTGAGAATGAGCCTGTACTGCAGGTCTGCTCAGAGTATGTGCCCAATATCCGCACCGACGAGCGCGTCACCATCGTCTACCCCATCTACCTGTGTAATATCCGCATGAACCAGGGCCTGTTCCTGGGCGACGGCATCCACCAGCCGGCCTACGTGGGCTTCTCTAATGGCGACTGCTACCTGAACCCCATCGACTCGCTGCCTCCGGGACGCATCATCAACCGGTTCTGGTATGTCAACGGTAACCTGCAGCTGAAGAGCCCCACGAACGAGAAAGGGCGCACCGGCAAGTCACCCGTTATCATGGAGGACTTCCTGCCGCTCTATACCGACGACGACGGCGGCTCCATCAAGCACGCCCACCCCATCGTGAAGGTTGGCTCAAAGTTCTGGACCCGCCACGACATTGACCACCGCATGCTCTTTGCCGAAGACGAGAACTATGCCGGCACCGACCAGATGGAGGACGGCTTCTGCTACGTCCAGTTCACGCTCACGTCGAACAATAAACAGTTTAAAGACTACAACTCCTGGGTCTGGGGCTATGACCCCAACCAGCACTATGAGGGCAGCAACAACATGAAGTGGTTCCTGCCCACGTCAGCCGATGTGAACGACCTCCATCAGTTCATCGGCTTCAACACCAAGGCCCTGTTCAAGGATCAAGTGTCAGGATGGGATGCCCAATTCAACGGCTACTACGGCTTCATCGACATCCTCGATCAGAACAAACGCTTCTCCGACAGAAGACGCCAGTTGCGGTATAAGGGACAGGTCAATGCCATCTGTTCGAGAAACGGCGGCAAGGAGAGCGGTGCCTGCCTGCTCATGCTACAGCCCGACTACAGCCTGACGCTCATCAACGACAAGACTTACTCATCGCAGTGGCGCACCAATTTCTATCCTGTGCGCCCCATGCGCGGCTTCTTGTTCAGGTATCCCACTTACACTGACATCGACCAGAATTTTGTTAAAAAGAGCGGCGTCATGAGGTAAAATTCTGAATTGAAAATTGTGAATTGAGAATTATGAATTGTGAATTGTGAATTATGAATTGTGAATTGTGAATTGAGAATTATGAATTGAGAATTGTGAATTGTGAATTGAGAATTATGAATTGTGAATTGAGAATTGTGAATTGTGAATTGTGAATTAAAAATCGAAAATAGCAAATATGATAAAGACTCCCCTGAAACTACTGCTGATGGCTGGGCTGACATGCAGCCTCAGCATGGGTGTCGCCGCCTGTTCCGACGACAAGAGTGACGACGACCGCGTGATGACGGAAGGCAGCAAAACCTACGTACCCGACTCACTGCTTACCGACGAAGAACGCTACCAGATGGCTGCCGCCAGTGCAGCAGCCAGCATTGTGCGCAGGCTGACGGATGTGGACGAGGTGAAGCTGGAAGAAATGGCAGGCAAGACCTTTGAACCCACCTACGGCATGACGCTCGACGGCGAGAGTTCGCTGGTGCGCGTGAGTAAGGCCCGCAGCGCAGAGGATGCAGAACAGCTGTTCATCGCCCTGACGGGATTGGACGACGACGACCCGGCCCGGCGACTGCTCACCTCCACCCCCGACGGCTACACGCTGTCGATGCGCGACCTGCCCGTCCTGGCCGACGGCCAGCGCTTCACCCTGGGCACCCTGACGTTCCACCGCGACAACGGCCCTCGCCGCTATGGCTGGGTGGATGTCGATATGGCCTGTATGCCCCACCTGGAGCGCATCGACTACGTCAGCGAAGAAGCCTTCCCCGACAATGGCAACTGCCCCTACCAGATGGGCGACGTGGTGTATGTGAACCACGACCGCACCGGCTACTGTGGCGGCTTTTACCTCTGTGTGGCTACCAATGGCCACTACAGCACCCTGGTACACCTCTGTACGGGCGAGCCGGGTGGTGACGAAACCATTAACTTCGACGATGACAAACAGGGCTGCTGGGTGCCCTATAACGGCATCAAGAAAAACGAAAAGACAAAATTTGAGGACATCAAGGACTACGTCTACTTTATTGCCGAAAACAAGGCCAAGGTGTCCGTTATCAAGGCTTTCATGAACGGAGAAGCCTACGACAAAAAGCCTTCTCAGTCAGGCAAGCTGTGGCATCTGCTCCCCGAGGGCTTCAACAATAACGAGGACGTCGTCTATGTCAACACCTGGGGCGACAAAGACGGCTGCAATATTTTCTACGATGCGGAATGGGGCAGCTATCATGCAGGATATGCCTACTACCACCGCCACCCCTGGCGTGCCCACGTGCCCCACAACTGCACATCTGGAAACCAAGTGAGCAATCATAAAGATGACTATGTGCTGGACAGACATTTCACGACGGGACACCAGTACTACACCATGAACGCCATCCACACCGACAGAGAAATCCCAGGTATCGATGTGGAATTGAGTCCCACGAAGAGCGTACAGTTTGGACAACCCGCCTTGTATGCCACTCCTGAGCACTTAGGCTGGTGCTACGCCGACGACGACATCCTGTATGAGACTGTCAAGAAGGCAACGGACTTAGGCCACAAGCCGCTGGGATTCCTGGCTTTCGTCAACACCCGCAAGGGTAACGACCAGACCAAGGAGTGGATGGATAAGGTAACAGAGAAGGAGGCCGGCTACGGCCATGGATTAGTGATAGCCTACAATAGCCAGGCAAGTCAGGTTAGTCCGGAGAGTGAGAACCTGTTTACTAAAGACAACTTCTTCGAACAGTATATCGACAATTCCATGAAGTCGGTCATTAACGACTACGACGGACTGGACCGTACCCAGATGCTCGACCACCTCCTGTCTGCTGCGACTAATGTCCTGGCGACAACGCCTGCAACTCCCTTGCCAGCTTCAGACTGGTTCATACCCTCTGCGGGACAGTGGCTGGCCATCATCTGCAACGACCGACAGGGCGGCAAATCGGGCATAGGCAATGCCGGGTGGCCCTCAGAAACTGAAAGGTACAACGCTGTGATGATGAATGATCCCTTTAAAAATGTTGGCAACTATTTAAACGAAAGAATTCACAACACCTGGGACTCCTCACCGTGGGCGTTCCTGACCAGCTCGGCCAGGAATGCCAAACAGCTGATGTTATTGGTTGTGAGGAATGGCTATTACATCCAGTTCGGTGAGAACAAGCGCAAGCAGGAGACCATTGTGTGTCCCGTCTTTGCATACTAAAGTGAAGAATGAAGAATGAAGAAAAGACTGTTAGTTCGCTTGGTAGTCTGCCTGCTGGCGACGACGCTTGCCGGTTGTAGCGGCGACGACCCGACAGACGACCTCCTGACGGAGCAGCCCAGCCAGGCTGCCGCCCCCTTCCAATGGACACGCGCCCAGGACGTGGAGACGCGCCATGAGTTTCTGCGCAACCTCGGCGTGGGCTATAGCTACAATGCCGTGCGCGGCTCCTACTGCGACTGGCAGGACATTCGCTGCCAGGTGCTGAACCGTGCCGTGCTGCTGGATGTGCAGGAGGCCACGGGAGACGCCATCCTGCGTACCAGTCTGACTGAAGAGGTGTTTTTAAGTTCCAATTTCGAATACTCCTTCCGCGACTACGTGGTCAACATGGAGACGAACACCAAGGAGGCCATCGACCTGGGACTCTACCACAATACGAAGCGACAGCGACAGTACTTCATTGAGGACGGCGTTCAGGAGAGGTACTTCTACACGCTGAGCGAAAAGACTACCCTTGCCCACCAGTTTGTGGGCTGGGCCAACGTGATGGCTCTCTACTGGAAACACAAGAACCTGCTCACGGAAAGCTTCCGTAACGCCGTTGACCATATTGATGACTCCGATGTGGACGACATTGCCGCCGTCGACTCGTTCATCAACGTCTGGGGCACCCATGTCATCGTGGAGTCGTGGCTCGGCGGTGCCATACATGTTGACCTGATGAACGACATGTGGCGCTGGACGGCCATGGCCAAAGACGAGAAGTGGACCACGGAGGCGTTCCTGGACTCTGTAGCCACGAAGGACGAACGCCGCAAGTCGTCAAACGAATTCCGCTGGACGGAGCACTCCCGCATCAACGTCATGGCCCGTGGCGGCAACCAGGAGTCACTCACGGGACTGCTGGGCGAACACCGGTTCGACGGCACACGCTCGTTCAGCACCAAGGGTGTCGACATCTGGCGACAGTCGCTGTATTATGACCCCGACGACGAGGTGAACTCCAACGCCGAGATGGTAGACATGAAGGTGCTGCCCATCTGGGAGTTTGCCAACCTCCTCTCGCCACAGGCGGCACTGCGCATCCAGGCGGCCGTGACGAAGGATGCCGCCCTGATGCAGAAGCTTTTAGGCGACAGGAATTTCTTCGATGCCCGCTTCCCCATCCGCTATGCCACAGCGTCCTGTCAGTGGCGCAAGGCTACCGGCACGTGGCAGCAGGCCACACGCACCGACAGCAGCGGCGAACCCATGATAGTCAACATCATGAGCGGCGGACGCTATGTGGCCACCGTCTGCCACGAGACCATCGACGGCCACGACCTCTGGGTGTGCTACCCCATCTACGAGGGGCGCGTGAAGCTGGCCTGCGGCACGGGTGTCGACGACAATAACAAAGGCTACGGTGTGAGATGGGTGGGCGGCAAAGCCACGCTGACCCCGCTGAAAACGGTCTCCGACGGCCAGAACTTCTATATCAACGGCGGTGCCGTGGAACTGAAGGCGAAGGCGGGTACAGAATACCCTGCCTACCAGGCCCTGCCCTACTACGAGCTGAGCGGCGGTATCAAACCCGACGGCAGCTATGCCGCCGAGGCCTATGCCGTGACGAAGGACGGCGAGGACTTCCGTCTTCTGGCTCCCGGCGAAAAGACCGACATCGTGGGCTTCACCGACACAGGAAAGCCGTCGGGCACCAACTACATCTATAAGCGCAACGACAACTACGTGTATATCTATAACCAGAACGAGATGAAGTGAGGAGTTTGGAGTTTGGAGTTTGGAGTTAGGAGTTAGGAGTTAAGGAGTTAAGACAAATCTATAATAGTAAATAAGCTATGAGAGTAAGAATCTGTTTGATGACACTGCTTGCAGCCTTGCTTTTCACGGGCTGCAAGAGCGATGACGACGACAAGGCCACACCGGCCACGATAAGCCAGAGGGTGCAGGTGATGACCGTGTTTGCCCCCGGACAGCTGGGCGACATGGGCTATGCCGACCGCGTCATGAAAGGCGTGAGCACACTGAAGAACACCGACACCAACGACGTGGAGGCGAGTATCATTGCAGCCGACAACGTGCAGGAGACGCGCCTGATGCTGAGAGTATGGACTACCGCGACGTCGAGCGACGTCGACGGCGCCACCTTCAGTCGCCGCCTGCTGGTGCTCACCGAACCCTATATGGTGCAGTGGCTTGAGGAGTACAAAGGTCTGCTGAAGGATACCGACGAGATACTGCTGCTGAAAGCCAGCGAGGCCGACGTGAAGGCCGCCGCCCAGACGCTGGGCCTGGGCGAGCGCGTCCACGGCCTGAACATCTCCGTGGCATCGTCCATCAAGCGTTTCGACGAGATGCGCCGACAGTACTACCAGTGGACACAGCTGAACCCCGACTCACTGCCCATCTACCTGATACGCCTCTACGACAAGCAGGTGATGAACTACCGCGACAGCATCGGCGAGACGCTCACCACGGTGTCGTCGGAGCCGCTCGATTCGGTCACGCTGCCCATCATCAACCAGGCAGGCGAGCAATACAGCAACGAATACAAGGTGACGGCCTTCGAGGCGGCCTACCATGTGTGTGGCTACTGCTACAGCCTGGTCTATCAGAAGTCGGAACAGGACCATGACCAGGGCAAGAAGAAGGTGTTTGTCATCAGCGACCTCGGCTCGGCCAACAACGGCGCAGAGCTGTTCCTGGTGAGCACGAACCAGCACATACTGGTCATCATGCTGATGATTGACGCCGAGTCGAACACCGACATGATACGCTTCTCTGTTATCCGCCACTTCGACCGCGCCCTGGCCGACTGGACGCAGCAGTGGCTCAACCAGGTTCCCATGCCCCTGATGGAACAGCACGGCGGCTGGGACGGCTACTGTACCGACGACATCGATGCCAACCTGCTGAGAGACATCTGAATGGAGAATTGATAATTGATAATTGAAAATTGTGATATGAAGATAAAGATTCTATTTGCAGTGATGCTTGCCGCCGCCCTCAATGGCTGCAAGAGCGACGATGACAGTCCGGCACCCGTCGTCACCACACCCGCAGAGGTGACAACGCTCAACGTCGATGTGGTGCTGCCCGCCAACATCCGCACACAGTGGCAACCCACCATCGACTGGGCACTGGCCAACATCAACAGCGCCCAGCAGCGGCAGAAGCATCAGGTGCGCCTGAACCTGCGCTACCACGATGAGAATACCGAGGACATCGACAAACTGGCCTACCAGCTGACACACCCCGAGGCGGGTGCCGACACCTGTCATGCCATCATAGGCCCCTACCACTCGGCCAACGCCACAGACATCCTGCGCTATGCCGGCCGTAACCGCCTGCCCGTCATCATGCCTACCTGCACCAGCTCGGAACTGCAGCGCGCCAACGCCCGCAACACCTACACCTGGTTCCTCACCGAGAGCGACGTCACACAGTGTGAGATGATGGTGACGGGAGCAGCCAAGATGGCCGACGTGGATGTAGCGCTGATATACAGCGACGACAACTACGGACAGTCGTTCCGCGACTGGTTTGGCTACTTTGCCACAGAGCGCCAGCTGCACATGCCCGGCGAGGGCATCACGGCCTATAGGAGCGGCACTAATCTGACATCCTTCCTCGACGGTCTGGCAGCCGACCTGAAGAACAGCCGCCTGGTGGTGTGCATAGCCCTGGGCAATGCTGCCGACTACCAGAGCGTCACTGAGCAGGTACGCCAGTGGAACAGCAAGCTCCTGGCCAGCGGCAAGAACATCGAGCTTCAGGTCATCCTCTCCGACACCGCACTCGACGACCAGGTGATACAGAGCCAGGGAGTGTTCTTCAACTATGCCGTCTGTCCCACGGCCTCGCCCGACTACGGCTTCCCGCAGACCTTTGAGACACGCTTCGGACGCGCACAGAATTTCGGCGAGTCACGTATCTACGACGCCCTGACCCTGCTGGCGATGGGTGCCGCCCACCAGCGCGTGCATGGCAACGCCTGTACCGTGGCCGGCCGACAGGTGAAGTACTACGAGAAACCCTACGACCCCACGCTGACCGACCACATGCGCAGTCTCGTGGCCTCAGAGCAGGGCGTGGCCTGCAGCTGGGAGACGGAAGGGCTGGCACGCGCCTTCAGCGAGATTGCCGCCGGCCGCAGCGTCAACCTGACGGGGGCCTCGGGCAGCCTGTATTTCGACAGCGAGAGCTATACCAAGTCGCTGGGCACCAACTATATGTTCTGGCGCATAGAGGCCGGAAACGGCGGACGTATGGTCAAGCCCATCCTGTACATCAGCACCGAGAGCAGCAACACGCAGGCCTCGACACAGGTGCTCTGGGAACTGGACAAGATGTGGATGCCTGGCTACGAGGACGCATCCGTGACCCACCACCTGCCCGCCGTCACCGACCGCTGGGCCGTGGTCATCAGCCCCTCTACCACATGGAGCAACTACCGCCACCAGGCCGACGCCTTCGCCATGTACCAGCTGTTGCGCTCGCATGGCTATGACGACGACCACATCGTGCTCATCGTCGAGGACAACCTGGCCAACGACAGCCGCAACACCTTCCCCGGACAGATCTTCGTGGAGCGCAGCAGCGACCCCGCCGCCGCCGCTGACCAGTTCGTGAACGAGGACGTCAGGAAGGGTATTGACGTGGACTACCACTTCAGCGACCTGCAGCCCGCCGACCTGGCCGACATCATGAACGGGCGCAGCAGCGCACGCCTGCCAAAGGTCATCCATCCCACGGCCTCCAGCGACGTGTTCTTCTTCTGGAGCGGACACGGCGGCAACCGCGAAGGCCCGCTGTGGGGCAACGAGGATGCCTACGAATACTTCGGCAAGGAGCGTATCCGCAATATCGTGAAGGAGATGGCGGGCTACGACCCCAATTCACAATTCACAATTGTCAATTCACAATTAAGGAAGTACCGCCGCATGATGTTCGCCATCGAGACGTGCTTCAGCGGACAGTGGGGCGAGGCCCTCACCGGACTGCCCGACGTGCTGGTAATCACGGCAGCCAACGCACAGGAGTCGTCGAAGGCCGACGTCCACGACCGCGACCTGGGTGTCTACCTCTCCAACGCCTTCGCCCGCACCTTCCGTCGACAGATTGATGCCGACAACGCCATCAGCATCTACGACCTCTACTTTGAGCTGTTCCGCACCACCAAGGGTTCGCACGTCAGCATCTACAACCAGCAGGAGTACGGCTCACTCTACTCCGAGACCATGAGCGAGTTCCTGCCTAAGTAGCCCTCTGCCGCATACACCGTTTTCGACCGAACAAACTCTGCACAAAATTGTCAAACAGATATGGAGACAAGATTCAAGAAGAATGCCAAGATTTTCGACATCGCGGTAACAGCCGTCGGTGGCACGCTCTCAGTGGCCATCATGATTTACGCCATCTTCCACTTCGGCGTGGCCAACGTCTGGAACGAGCTGGTGCTCAACGTGTTTTACATAGCATGTCTGGCGATGATATGGATGTACTTCTTTAACTACCGTATCACCGTCCACCAGTTCAACTACTGGTGCTCCATCTGCGTGGGCATGACAGTGCTGCTGCGCGACATTCTCTTTGCACCGCCACTGGCCTATTTCGCCCTGCACTTAGTCTGCCTCACGCTCTCGGTGCTGCTGCTCTGCATGCTCACCTTCTTCTACGCACGCAAAGACTGGAAGAGCTACACCAAGAGCAACCTGTGGGCCATCTGCATCGTCGACATGGTCATTGCCACGCTCTACAACTGGGACATCTACATGGAGCCCGTAGACGAGTATACCGACTACCTGCTCGTGGAAATCTGGATTCGCCCCACCATCACCTACGGTCTGGTAGCCTGCTTCGTCACGGAGTCGAAGACGGAAACGGAAGAGTAGCCGTCGCGTAACTGCACGGTCATGCTTTTTCAGGCGAGAATTATGTACGCGCGATATTTGGTGGTTACAAAATTAGTTTGTACCTTTGCATCGCAAAACAATTCAAAGCAAACGCTACCATCATGATAACGCAAGACCAACTGAAAGACGTGCTCGACCGCACGGAAAAGCTGAAACACTACCTGCGCATTGACCAGAAACAGATAGAGTGGGAAGAGGAAGACCTCAGAACACAGGCCCCTGACTTCTGGGACGACCCCAAGCGCGCCGAGGCGCAGATGAAGAAGGTGAAGGCCATCAAGAAATGGATTGACGGCTACAACGACTGCCGCTCCATGGCCGACGAGCTGCAGCTGGCCTTCGACTTCTACAAAGAGGAGATGGTGACGGAGCAGGAGGTGGACGAGGCCTACCAGAAGGCCATGGACGCCATTGAGAACCTGGAGCTGATGAACATGCTGCGGCAGGAGGAAGACCCCATGGACGCCGTGCTGAAGATTAACAGCGGCGCCGGAGGCACGGAGGCTCAGGACTGGGCACAGATGCTCATGCGTATGTACATGCGCTGGGCCGAGGCTCACGGCTACAAGGTGACCATCTCGAACCTGCTCGACGGCGAGGATGCGGGCATCAAGAGCGTAACGATGCAGATTGAGGGCGGCGAGTATGCCTACGGCTACCTGAAGTCGGAGAACGGTGTTCACCGCCTGGTACGCGTGTCGCCCTACAACGCCCAGGGCAAGCGAATGACGTCGTTTGCCTCGGTCTTCGTCACACCACTCGTCGACGACACCATCGAGGTCTACGTCGACCCCGCCAAGCTCTCATGGGACACCTTCCGCTCCTCAGGTGCCGGCGGTCAGAACGTGAACAAGGTGGAGTCGGGCGTACGTCTGCGCTACTGGTACACCGACCCTGACACGGGCGAGGAGGAGGAAATCCTCATTGAGAACACTGAGACGCGCGACCAGCCGAAGAACAAGGAGCGCGCCCTGACGCTGCTCCGCTCGCAGCTCTACGACCGTGCCATGAAGAAGCGCATGGAGGCGCAGGCGAAGATTGAGGCGGGCAAGAAGAAGATTGAGTGGGGCTCGCAGATACGCAGCTACGTCTTCGACGACAAGCGTGTGAAAGACCACCGCACGAACTTCGAGACCCGCGACGTGGAGAGCGTCATGAACGGCAAGCTGGACGGCTTCATCAAGGCCTACCTCATGGAGTTTGCTCAAGAAAACAATGAATAATTAGTAATTAGAAATTAGTAATTAGTAATTATGACTACTTCATTATGATGGAAAGAGCTGAGAATGTGGTGGTTAAGAAAACAGAAGCATTTGCTGACAGGATTGTCAATTTTCTGACAAAACTGACCATCGCATTAAAAGAATCCAACGAAACGAAGTTCTGGTTACAACGATTATATTCCGCAAGTTATCTGTCAGAGTCGGAATATAAGTCGATATTGGATGACAATGTGGAAATTATTAAATTATTAACAAGCATAACAAAAACCGTAAAGAGCAATTTGTAAAGGTAATCACAATTACTCATTACTAATTACTCATTACTAATTAAAAAGAACTATGGCAAAGAAAACAGCTAAGGAGACCAACCCTAAGCGGGTGGCCTATGAGAAGAAACAGGCAGAACAGGGTGAGAAAGTCATCAAATGGATTATTGGTGTGCTCATAGCACTGGCTTGCTGCTACGCCGCCTACTCCATCTGGATTGTCTCCTAAGCCATGAGCGGAATGGAGATTGAGCGGAAGTTCCTGGTCAGACACGACAGGAACTTCAAGGCTCAGGCCTACGCCCACGACCACATCAAGCAGGGCTATATCTGCAGTGGCCACGGACGCACGGTAAGGGTTCGTGTGCGCGGCGAACGCGGCTATCTGACCATCAAGGGGCCATCGTTGGACGGAGGCCTGAGCCGCTATGAGTTTGAGAAAGAGATTACGCTGGACGAGGCAGAGCAGCTGTTCCGTCTCTGCGAGCCGGGCATCATCGACAAGACGCGCTACTTAGTGAAAAGCGGCAGCCACACCTTTGAGGTCGACGAGTTCTATGGCGACAATGAAGGGCTGGTGATGGCCGAGGTGGAGCTCTCTTCGCCCGAGGAAACGTTTGAAAAGCCCGATTTCATCGGGAAAGAGGTGACGGGCGACCGCCGCTTCTATAACAGCCACCTGCGGCTGAACCCCTTCAAGAATTGGTGAAAAGATATGTTGCCACCTTGCCACCCTTGTTGCAACCGTGTAACTATCTGTGTATCAGCAGAAAACGGCAAGGGTAGCAAGGTGGCAACAAAAAAACTATTTTTAAGCGTCGATGTTGGCGTAGGTGGCGTTCTTCTCAATGAACTGTCGGCGCGGCTCCACGTCATCGCCCATGAGCATAGAGAAGATCTCGTCGGCCTCAGCGGCATTCTCGATGGTGACCTGCTTCAGCAGACGGTTCTCGGGGTTCATGGTGGTCTCCCACAGCTGCTCGGGGTTCATCTCGCCCAGACCTTTGTAGCGCTGCGTGTGCAGAGCCTTGTCGTCGCTGTCGCCGGCCACGTACTTGTCGATGAAGGCCTGACGCTGCTGCTCAGTGTAGCAGTACTCGGAGTTCTTCTTGTACGTACACTTGTAAAGCGGCGGTGTGGCGATGTAGAGGTGGCCCTCCTGAATCACCTTCGGCATGAAGCGGTAGAAGAGGGTCATGATGAGCGTGTCGATGTGTGAGCCATCGACGTCGGCGTCGGTCATGATGATAATCTTGTCGTAGCGCAGCTTGTCGACATTAGCCTCGCGGTCACCTTCGCCGTCGACGCCGAAGCGCACGCCGATAGACTGGATAATGTTCATGACCGACTCGGCCTCGAAGACACGGTGCCACTGCACCTTCTCAACGTTCAGGATTTTTCCGCGCAGGGGCAGGATGGCCTGGAAATGGCGGTCACGGCCCTGTTTGGCGGAGCCACCGGCGGAGTCACCCTCGACGAGGAAGATCTCACAGTCCTTGGGGTCTTTGTTAGAGCAGTCGGCCAGCTTGCCCGGCAGTCCGCCGCCGGTCATGGGGTTCTTGCGCTGAACGCTCTCACGGGCCTTGCGGGCGGCGATACGCGCCGTAGCGGCCAGCACCACCTTGTCGCAGATCATCTTGGCCTCCTTGGGATGCTCCTCCAGATAGTTGGCGAGCGCCTCGCCGACGGCCTGCTGTACGGCACCGGCCACCTCGGAGTTGCCCAGCTTGGTCTTCGTCTGTCCCTCAAACTGCGGCTCGGCCACCTTGATGCTGATGACGGCGGTGAGGCCCTCGCGGAAGTCCTCGGGAGCAATCTCTATCTTCGCCTTCTCTATCTGCTTGGATATCTGCGGGTCGTTGTCGGCATATTTCTTCAGGGTGCGCGTCAGGGCGGCACGGAAACCGGCGAGGTGGGTACCGCCTTCAATGGTGTTGATATTGTTCACATACGAGTGGATGTTCTCCGAGTAGTCGGTGTTGTACATCACGGCCACCTCGATGGGAATGCCCTGCTTCTCGGTCTTCAGGTAGATGACGTCGTCGACGAGGTGGGTGCGGTGACGGTCTACGTAGCGTACGAACTCCTTCAGGCCGTCCTTGGCGTGGAACACCTCCGGCTCCCGCAGGTTGCCCTCTTCGTTGGGGCGCAGGTCGGTAAGGGTGATGGTAATACCGGCATTCAGGTAGGCCAGCTCACGCATGCGGCGGGCAATGATGTCGTACTTATACTCTGTGGTGGTGAAGATGCTGCCGTCGGGCCAGAACTGCTGGCGCGTGCCAGTCAGGTCGGTGTCGCCGACAATCTTCACGTCGTAGAGGGGCTTGCCCTTCTCATACTCCTGCTGGTAGATATGACCGTTGCGGAACACCTGCGACATCATGTGGGTAGACAGGGCGTTGACGCAGGACACACCGACGCCGTGCAAGCCGCCGGACACCTTGTAGGAGCCCTTGTCAAACTTGCCGCCGGCATGGAGCACGGTCATGACCACCTCAAGGGCCGACTTGTGCATCTTCTCATGCTCGTCGACGGGGATGCCGCGACCGTTGTCCTGAACGGTAATGGAGTTATCGGCATTGATGGTTACTTCAATGTGGGTACAGTAGCCGGCCATAGCCTCGTCGATAGAGTTGTCGACGGTCTCGTTGACCAGGTGATGGAGGCCCTTCTCGCTAATGTCGCCAATATACATGGCGGGGCGCTTGCGGACGGCCTCAAGGCCCTCAAGCACCTGGATGTTACTCGCGGAGTAGTTCTCCTGCTCCTGCTGTATCATTTCTTCTGTCATTTCGGCTGTTTTTGCAATTTTGTTGCAAAGGTACAAAAAAACGTACAGATAAACGAAGTTTATCTGCTAAAAAACCACAAAAAAAGCGGTTGCACCTGTGTAGTGCAACCGCCGTATGCTTGGGGCTTAATGTTTATCCCAGCTTGTTGATGTACTTGCAAAGACTCGACTTCAGGTTAGCGGCCTTGTTCTTGTGGATGATGTTGGTCTTAGCCAGCTTGTCGAGCATCTTCT
>CAMYZO010000011.1 GCA_947303855.1 uncultured Prevotellaceae bacterium | reverse complement strand
CCTTTGTCGGTGTGGAGCATGGCCTTGCGGATGGCCGCCATGATTTTCTGTTCGTTAAAGCCCACAATGCGCCCGTCGCGCTTTACTACTGTCTGTATCATATCTTTTCTGTTGTGCTTAGTAAGGTTTTAGTTTCGAATTGCAAAGATACTACAAATAATTGTAAGTTGTATGTTTTGGAAAACTTTTCTCGTGTTAATAAATGTCAATTAGCTGATTGTCAGTGAGATACAAAAAAATAATGGGAAACTTTCGTAAAGTTTCCCATTAAGAAGTTTTCCTTTTCTGCAAGAAATCAGGCTTTTACGGCGGCGAAAGCCAGGGCGTAGGCCCTCATTTGCCTGACCATGGCCAGCAGTCCGTTCGAGCGGGTGGGCGAGAGATGCTCCCTTAGTCCTATGCGCTCTATGAAGTAGAGGTCGGCATCCAGTATCTCCTGTGGCGTGTGTCCGTTGAGCACGCGTATAAGCAGACTGATGATACCTTTTACTATCAGTGCGTCGCTCTCGGCCTTGAACTCCACCTTTGCCGTTCCTCCCTCCCCGTCTTTCGTCAGGTCGGCCTGCAGCCATACGCGGCTCTGGCAGCCGTCTATCAGGTTTTGCTCTGTCTTGTACTGTTCGGGCAGCGGCTCCTGGTCGCCGGCCATGTCGATGAGCAGCTGGTAGCGGTCCATCCAGTCGTCCAGCCCCTCAAACTCCTCAATAATCTCGTCTTGTATCTCGTTGATAGTTTCCATCATTATGTAGTTGTTAGTTCGTGATGATTCAGTCTGGGTTGTTGATGACGCGGAATTCGCCTGGTGTCAGTCCGATGGCGTCGTTGATTTTCCGCTGCATGGTGCGCACACTGTTGAAGCCCGCATCCTGGGCCACGGCCTCAATGCTGTAGGCGGGGTGCTCCTTCAGCAGGCGCAGGGCCCGCATCAGGCGCAGGTAGTCCAGGTATTTGTCTAATGAGTGGTAGATGGTCTTCTTTTTGTACAGCTCGTTGACACGGCCCTGGGTGACGCCCACCAGTTCGGCCACCTCCTTCACACCGAACTCCGGCGGCAGCGGAATGTTTTCGGTCTCTATGCGCGTCTCGATGATGGCCAGCAGTTCGTCGTCATCGCGCAGGTCGGCGTTGGCCATCATCTCGCGGTGGCGTCTCACCAGGTCCTTCAGCCAGTCTACGCGCATGCGCACATTATAGAATCTGTCTAAGCGCTCGTAGAGGTCTACGTTGCGCTCCACCAGTTGCTCGGTGGCCGTTGCCAGGTTCACGTTGATAGCCATCAGCCTGTCCACTTCGTTGCGCAGCCGCTCCATTTCTTTCTTCTCTTCAGCAGTCATCTTTCACCAGTTTAAATAGTTTGTCGTTCGTTCTTACCTTGCCCGTCACGGCAACCGATATGCGCGTGCCCTGCAAGGCCGTTTCCACGGGGCCGTCGTCGTCGTGTATCTCCTGCGGGGTGACATACATCACGCCCGTCGTCGGCCCGGTGATAAGCAGCCGGTCGCCCAGTTTGAAGGTTGTTGCCTCAACGCTGAACTCGGCCACACCCAGTTTCGAGTAGTACTTGGTACACTTGCCTATATACACTTTGCGCTCCGTGGCGTTCGAACCGTAGTTCTTGTTCCACTCGCCCATCGTCTGTCCCTGGTAGTAGCCGTCCCAGAAGCCGCGGTTGAACACCGTGGCCAGCCGGGCGTCCCACGCGTCCTTGCGCTCCTCGGTGAACGTGCCGTCAATCACGGCCTGCATGGCCTCCTTGTAGCACTTCACCACCGTGTACACATATTCCGGTCCGCGGGCGCGCCCCTCAATCTTGAATACCCTGACACCCGCCTTCATCATGCGGTCAATAAAGCGGATGGTCTTCAGATCCTTGGGCGACATGATATACTTGTTGTCAATCTCCAGCTGGTAGCCCGTCTCATTGTCGGTGGCTGTGTACGACCGGCGGCACACCTGTATGCACTCCCCGCGGTTGGCGCTCCTGTTGGCCGCGTCCAGACTCATGTAGCACTTGCCGCTGACGGCCATGCACAGCGCACCGTGGCAGAACATCTCAATCCGGATGGGCTGGCCGGAGGGTCCGCAGATATGCTCCTCACATACCTGGCGGTAGATGTCGGCCACCTGCTCCATGCGCAGTTCGCGGGCCAGCACCACCACGTCGGCAAACTGTGCGTAGAAGCGCAGTGCCTCAATGTTCGATATGTTCAACTGTGTCGACAGGTGCACCTCCATGGGCTTGGGCAGCGGCTGCCGGCAGTATTGCATCACGGCAATGTCCGACGCAATGACGGCCGTGATGCCCGCCTCGCGTGCTGCGTCGATAATCTGCCGCATCAGGGGCAGATCCTCGCCGTAGATGATGGTGTTCACCGTCAAGTAGCTCTTGATGCCGTGCTCGCGGCACTGCTCAGCAATGTCGCGCAGGTCGTCAATGGTGAAGTGGTTGGCCGAGTGCGACCGCATGTTCAGCTGCTCCACGCCGAAGTAGACGGAGCCCGCCCCTGCCTGGATGGCAGCAGCCAGTGACTCGCGCGACCCCACCGGAGCCATGATTTCAAAATCAGCAATATTCGTGTTCACGCTGCAAAATTAAGAAATTATTATGAATTATGTGCGATGAATTATGAATTATTTTATAATTTTGCACCGTGAAACAGTTACTTCTCATCCTTGCCGGCCTCATCGTCGCCAGTTGCGCTCAGCACCCGCCCAAGCATTACACTCATGAGGTGCTTAACGCCATGACTCCCGTCAAGAACCAGGGCAGCACGCAGCTCTGCTGGGTCTACGCCATGCTCGCCGCCATCGAGACCGAGCACCTCAGGTGGGGCGACTCCGTCAACCTGTCACCGGCCTTCATTGAGAAAGTCTTGGAGCAGGAACCGACGGCACCGCCGTCGAAGCGTGGCATGGGCGCCACCCTCATCGCCCTTATCCAGAAGCACGGCATCGTGGGCTACGATGCCATGCGCACCGCCGACACGCCGGCTCCCCGCATGGTCTTCATGCTGGGAGCGCAGTACACGCCTCAGGAGTTTGCCCACAGCGTCTGTGCTCCCGACGAGTATGTCCTGCTTACCAGCACCCCCGATGCGCCTTACGGTCAGGAGGTGGAACTGCCTGAGCCTGACAACTGGCTCCGCCAGCGGTTCCTCAATGTACCTATAGATACGCTGTTGCGGCGCACCGTCCATGCCGTGCGCCGCCACCACGGCATCTGCTGGGAGAGCCGCCGCCATGCCATGTCCATCGTCGGACTGGCCCACGATGACCAGGGCCGCAAGTATCTTGTCATGAAAAACTCCTGGGGCGACGACCGTCCCCACCAGGGGCTGGAATACCTCTCGCTCGACCAGTTCCGCAAGGAGACCCTGGCCGTGGAGATGACCAGAGAGGCCTATTATGAGCGCTGACATACCTGTTTCCCTGTTATACAGATTGTTTTTCAAACTGGAGGGAGCTTCCCAGCGACCTCCAGAAATCCCGGGTCGTATAGAAATAACTGCTATTAATAACTAATGTCTTGTGTTTGTCAGCGGATGATGCGCCCCTGCTTCTTCAGCTTTGCTTTTTCCTGTATCTTAGCATGAGGAGGGCGCAGGTCGTCGAGGTTATAGACCTTGCTCAGCGAGCCTTCGCCGCTCATCCATCGGCGCGACTCGCTGCTGGGCGAGTATATCTGTATGCGCTTCACTGACGGCGGCAACGCCGGGTAACGGCTGATGAGGCGTATGGTCTCGTTCTTGTGTCCGTATATCCAGAAGCACTGGTCGAGAGGAAAGTGCTCATGGCTCACGATGACATAGCGGTCGCCGGTGTCGGCATCGATGATGGCCGCGCCGGAGTTTTCGCGGAAGAACCACCAGTCCTGACCGTTGGGCACATCCCAGTCGTAGCACAGGTAGGTGGCATCCTTGCAGCGGTAGATGACGGTGCGGCCGTGTCCTCCGATGCTGCCGTCTTCGTTCTGCACATAGATGCCCTCGCCTCGGGGAGCTGTCTGCACATGCGAGAAGGCGGCAAACGAGCGGTCGTCGTGCAGGTCGTAGTTGGGCCAGGCGGGACGCTCCAGCATGGGTTGCTTGTTTTCGGGTGCTTCGTCATAGGCACTGGGAAGTGCCTTCTTCACCGTATGGCAGCTGGCCATTATAGCTGTGGCTGCCATAAGTATGATATATTGCTTTGTTATCATAATTCTCAATTCTCATTTTTCAATTTGTAATAACACGGCCCTTGCGGGGAATTTTGGTCAGGTCGAAGGTGTTGGAATATCGTCCTTCGTCTTCAATAGGGCCGAAGTACGCTTGCTTTACGTTCTTGCCTAACGGAGGGAAGACAAGGCATGTCTGATAGATTTTGATGGTGTCTTTACGGCTCTGTCTGTCTTTTACGTATGTGATAGTCTCATCTTTTACGTATTTGAAATAGTCGTAGTCGGTTGCACGACAGACATACTTGTCGCCCGTCAGTTCATCGACAATGGCATAGTCGGAGTAGTGGTTAATGTTCTGCTGTCGCCAAGTATCCACTGGTGCTTCCCCTCTAAATCCTACGTACATATAAACGCGCGTATCCTTTTTGTTCCGTTCAATGGCAGCAGGTGTATAAGTATAAATGTGCCTGAAGCTCCGTTTGGTGAGCACACTGTCTGTGGAGAGCATCAGCGGGTCAACCTCTTTCTTGTCGTAGTTGCGAACGGTCGAGTTGGCGGGCTACAGCCTTGGCTACTTCCGTTTCTACTTTCTCTTCAATCTCGCTGAGCGTCTGCGGGCGGGCGAAGGCCACGACAGCCAGCGCACTCAGCGGCAGGAGATAGGCGGCTTTCAGCGCCACCCATCGCCGGGATGGTTTGCGGTACATCATTTTGAATCTTCGTTTAATTGGACTTTGATTGAATGCGTTTACCACAGGCTGCAGTCCCGTAGAGGTCGCTTTCTTTATCAATAACAGCTGATATTCTTCATCTCGTATGCCGCCCTGTAGCACGCGGCGGTCGGCTTGGTATTCGTGTACGTCGCGCAAATCCTGGCGCAGCATCCAGGCAAAGGGTACGAACCACAGCATGCGGCAGGTCAGTTCGCAGAGCAGCATGTCCCAGGAGTGCCCCAGGCGGATGTGTGCCAGTTCGTGCTTAAGAAGAGCCTCACCCCCGACCCCTCCTTCCCGACCGTTGGTCGCCACCCCGTCGCCATCCCGAGTGGAGAGGGGACTGATTAGTTCTGCATCTGTAGGATTAAGGAAGACCCATCGCATCCAACTGCATGGGGTCTTCACGTCGGGATTGGTAACAATGTGAACGTGGTTTGGTACACCGTCTACCTTTATTATGTTGCTCCTGTGAATCATCAGCAACAATGCGGCCATCTGCCAGAAATAGCGCAGCCAACAGATAATGAGACCTGCAAGATAGATAAGAATAAGAGCCTCACCCCCAACCCCTCTTCGAGTGGAGGGGGGAGTGGTTACTCCTTCCGCGGGTTTTGTGTCCTGGAGGTAATCGCTCCCCTCCATCACAGGGAGGGGCTGGGGATGGGTCATAGTCTGGTTGATGAGGCTTCTCTCAATCATCTCGCGCCCCTGTGTCACGATATTCTTTCTCCCTGTTTCTATTTGGCATAGCGGCAGCACCATACTCGCAACGAGAATAGCAAGCAACACGATGCGATTCATGCCGTGCAGCGTCTCACGCTTCAGAAACAGTCCGAAGAGCGAGTATAGCAGCGTCAGGCAGACTGCCCACCTTATTATATATATAATAAACGCTGCCATACTATGATTGCTTTTTCAGTTCATGAAGAAAGTCCAGTAATTCCTGCTCGCTCACTTTTTCTTCAGCCACCAGCGACGACACCAGTTCCATGTACGAGTGCTTGAAGTAGCGATCAACAAATCCTCCCAGTTTCGTGCGCCCGTAGTCCTCCTGCTTCACAATCGTGAAATAGATGAACCCGCGCCCCTGCTGACGATGGCTCACATAGCCCTTACGCTCCAGCGACTGCACCATCGTGGCGATGGTGTTCACGTGGGGCTGCGGCTCCGGGTACTGCGCCACAAGATCCTTCGGTGCACACTCACCCAGCTGCCACATCAGCTCCAATACCTCTTCTTCCTTGGCTGTCAATTTCTGCATATCTTTTCGACGGTTTTTTTAGTTCGACGGTGCAAAGATATTCTAAAGCCTGGAAAATTTCCTGTAAGGCCGGGAGAATTATCTGTAAGACCGGGAGAATTATCTGTGCGCTGGGTCTTTGAATTATCTTACTACAATTTTACGGTTGACGGTCCGTCCGTCCGACAGCCTGGTGCGGACGATGCTGACACCCTTGCGTGGCGACGCGGTGCGGACGCCGTTGGCACTGTAGTATTCACGCGAGAGGGGTTCGCCGTCAGCGTCTACGGTCTTCACGCCGTCAGCCTCCGTCTTTTCTGCCAGCTCTGCGAGCAAGGCCTCGCGGTCGCCCTTCTTGGCGGTAGCGCCGAAATACATGGCAATGGTCTCAGGCAAGTATTCGGGGTCGTAGCTGTAGGTGTTGATGCTGAACATATCGATAGCGAAGCTGTCATCAGCATTGTGGGTCATGGTAATGTTCTCAGTGCCCAGCCCGAATCCGTCGGTGAGCGCATAGTAGTAGGTCATGTCGTTGCTCATGGCCAGCAGGTTCTGTCCCGGTGCCACTGGCAGATAGCTGACGTCGCCATCCTCTTCGCTGAGCGCCAGCGGCAGTCCGCCTGTAAAGAAGTTGGTGACGGCCAGGTCGTCGTGTCCCCAGAACTCGGTGACGACGAAGGAGCCGGGATTCCACATATCCTCTTCAATGGTCATTAGGAACGCAGTGGGGCAGTCTACGCCTTCCACCATGGGGAACACGCCCGATGTCTCAACCAGATAGGTGCCTGCCCATGCATAGGGCACCACAGCCTCCTCAGGGTCGCCGCCGTTCAGGGGCACGTTCTTGTCGAACCATCCCATGGGTACGGTGCTCCCTTGGGCGGTCTTGTAGCCCAGTACGAAAGTGCTCATCTTGATTTGTCCGTCGCTCTGTCTTGTCACCTTGATGGGATCGTTGCCCATGTTGTCTCCGCAGAGTGCTATGCCTTTGTAGCCGGTGATGAGCGTGTCGCGCTGGGTTTCTAAGCCCTCGTCGAGGGTTTCCGTGCGCTCATAGTACTCGCTGGTGAGCAGATGGCGCTTAGTGGGAATGTAGCAGACGGTCTCCTTGTTGGCATCGAGGTCAATCTCAATGACGCCGTCTTGCGACTTTGTCAGGTCGTGGCCCATCATGCTGGTGACGACGTATTTGTCGTCCTGCCTGGCAATGGTCACCTCAAAGGTGTCGGTCAGTGTCACGCCATACGACTCGGCTGTTTCTGTGTAGAAGAACGGCTCTTTGGCCACCACGGTGTAGGTGCCAGCCCAATCTACGGTCTGCGCCTGTGCACCGATTGCGCTGAGGACGGTGCAGATAGTAAGTAGAAGTTTTTTCATAATCGTTTAGTTTTGTTTATTACTGCTTGTTGAGTTGTTTCTCGAATTGCATGAGGGAGCCTGCGGCATAGTAGATGCTGGCAGCGTCGAGGTCGGGCAGGCATGAGCGCAGCCACTTGTCGGCGCGCTGCACGGTGGCGTCGTCGGTCTGTCCGAGCGCCTGTGCAAAGTTGCCGACGACGCTGGCCTTCTGCGAGCTGTTCAGCAGGCGGAAGTCTTTTTCCAGCTGCGACAGATACTTGCTGCGGTCTGTCTGGGCTTGAGCGGCGAGAATGCGGAAGGTTGCGTCGTAGGCTTTTTCCTCACCCTTGTTATAGCCCAGTGCCGGGATGTCCTGTTTCAGGATGTCTACGTCGGTCTGGTCGAACTCTGCCAGTCCCTGCAACAATGTTCCCGTGCGGTAGAGGAAAAGTGTGCGCAGCGTCTGCTCTGCGTCGGTGCGTCGCTCAGCGGTCATCTGCCCGAGGTTGTCAATCAGGAAGCGGGCTTTTGCGTCCTTGGGGTTGTTGCAGTAGTTGTAGCCATAGATGAAGTTGTTGTCGGCATCGAGGCGCTGTGTGGCTGTCAGACTGGCAAAGTAGTCGTCAACCACCTGCTGTGCTCGGTCAACCTTGGCCTGGTCGATGCTGCGGCGGTTTGCCTGTGCCTCCTTCATAAGCTGAGCAGCGTAGGCGGCCACGAGCTCTGCTGAGCGGTCGCCGCCGGCATAGCGCTCAGCAGCACGGTCGGCGCTCAGTTCGGGATTGACACCGGTCTTGACGTCGGAAATAAAAGCGTCGGCATCGGTATTTCCCCCGACCAGTGTAAAGATTTCCTGCTCGTCGGCACTGATGACCTTGAACGTAGGATAGGCCGTCACCTTGAACTTGGCAGCCTGCTCCTTCCCCTCTTTCTCAGCGTTGAGCTTGATGCAGACGAAGTTCTGGTTGAAGTATTCGCCCACCTTCTGCTGGGGGAACACATCGCGTGCCATCATCTTGCAGGGGCCGCACCACGAGGTGTAGAAGTCGATGAACACGGGTTTCCCCTCAGCCTTTGAGGCTTCGAGGGCCTGCTTGTAGGTGATGGCCCGGAAGTTGGTCTGTGAGGTGGCAGCGAGGCAGCCGATAGCGCAGAGAGCGCAGAGTAGTAATCGTCTCATATCTGTTTGGATTATAAATAGTTAGTCTTGATGGCGGTGGATTATAGGTCGAACAGTCAGTCTTGCAGCGGTGTTGTGCTGAAGGCGTATGCCTGCTGCTCGGTATAGTGAATGGCGCGTGGTGTGCCTGTGCCGTGTAGGGTATAGACGGGCTCGCCGTCGGGCAGTCCGCCGAGCTGGTTATAGAATCTCAAGGTGTAGCCCTCGTCGTCCTGCTTCTTCGTGCCCACCACAAGGTAGTCGTGGGTGCCGAAGGAGCCGCCCGACTGGTTGGAGAAGTAGACTATCTGCTCGTCCTGTCCAATGCCCTTCGGCGTGATTTCCTGCTCGGCGAAGGTTGTCAGGTCGAGACCGTAGACGGTGTTACCGACGATGCCATAGAGCAGTGCCGCCGAGGTGCAGCTGACGGTGAAGAGTCGGGCGGTGTTGACCTTGTTGACGCGCAGTGCCCGCATTTCCTTCACCTCGATGCCGCCGCTGAATGACGGTGAGATAAGCACCAGCTGGCGTTGTGAGCCGTCGAGCGACGACAGCACGAAGACGACATAGCCCGTCGGGGCGTTGTAGCCCGCCGCCACACAGGTCATGCGGCTTAGTCCCGACAGCTTGTAGCGGTCGTCCTGGGCCACGGTGGTGGAGCCGTTGTAGTCGCTGATGCCTACGCTGTGGCTTTCGTCGTCCCAGAAGAAGATGCTGCTCGAGGCGTCGTCATAGGCCACGTATGGGCTGGCCCCCATCTCCGACTCCAGGCCATACTTACCGCTGTCTGCCAGTCCCTGCATGGAGGTGTCGTACTGGAATCTCACCCCCCGGCTGCTGACCAGATAGTTGCCCCACATGCCGCTGACGATGCGGTAGGGTACCTCGTCGTCGTCCATGTCGGTGAAGAGGAGGCTCTGTCGACTGAAGACGCGTCGGAGATCGCTGGTGCGCATACCGTAGAGCTGGCCGTCCTGTGTGGTGACCGTCACCAGGTTGGCACTGGCCGTGGTATTGGTGACGGTGTCTATGTAGCAGTGGCTGCGTGCTGTTGACAGGCAGAGCGGCCGTCCGTCGATAGGTGCGCCGTAGACGCTGGTCATGACGTTCTGCAGGAAAACATTGCCCGACGTGTTGAGCAAGTCGAGTTCCGTGCGTCCGTCGGCAGTCTCCTTCAAGATGTAGAAGCCCTGCGAGAAGTTGGTGACGGCATTGAGGGTGGCCTTCTGGCTGACGGTGTAGCCGTTGGGAGCCTTCACTTCGAGTATCAGCGTATATTGTCCGGGCGTCAGGTTCACCTCGTAGGTTAGCTGGCGTCCTGTGGCAATGTGTGTACGGTCAAAGGTGACGGGTTCTCCGTCGTTATATGTTGTCAGCGGCTCGGCGGCGTTGTCGATGAGGTACCAGTCAAAGCTGAGGTCGCCGTCAGGATATTCGGTGTACACTACGGGGCTGACCTCCAGTCGGTTGCCCTGGAACGACACGACGTTAAAGGCATTGTCCTCTGTCAGCGGCTCTATTGTTATGCCGGGAATCAGCTGGCCGGCCACAGACGAGTCATCCTTTGTACATGATGCAAGCACCATGCTTGTCAACAACAAACCTATTGCGAGGTTACTGCATGTTTTGGTCATCATGAGTCCTATTCTTCAGTTACTCTGTTTCTACAATACTTCAATTAAAAACCTGCTCCCCAGGCGAAACTGACTTCACGTCCATCCTCTTCGGCCAGTTCTCTCAGTCCCTGCTTGGCACGGGCTGCATTCTCGTTCTTCAGCTCGCGGGCCAGCAGCATCATGATGTATCTTATGTAGCCATAGTCGCCGCTGACGAAGCTGCTGACAAACTCGTCGTCCCACCGCAGCCCCGTATGGTCTATCATGAAGCGGTGCTTCACCGGGCCGTAGGCGCCCATGTAGTAGTCAGACCAGTCGGCGGGCTTCGACAGGCGTGCGCTGATGACGAGCATCTCTATCCGCTGTCCGGGCAGTCCCTGCTTGAAGTGCTCGTTCTCGCGCAGCTGGAAGTAGAGCGACACGTCGCTGTCGGCTAGCGAGTCGTCGCGCTTCACCACCACGGGAAACAGCACCGTGTTGGCACCGGCGGGAATGACGTAGTACTGCTGCAGGGCCGCGTCGTCGAAGTCTACATAGTGCTGTCCGGCAACGGCGTCAGGACGCTTGGTGCCTGACGCTATTTGCTCCAGACGGAACGGACGGTCGCTGTCGCTGAGAAAGCCCTGCGTGTTGGCGCGCAGCCAGATGGTGTCCTCAACGACGTCGTCGGCTTCGTAGACGAACGAGTAGCTGCGCTCCACGACCTCACCGCTCTCGCGGTCGACGGCCATTTCAAAGTTCAGGGCATTGTCGGCACTGTCGTAGACAGGCAAGTCCTTCTCGCAGGCGGCCAGTGTCGCGGCTGCTGCACAGCAGAGCCAGCGGACGATGGGGGTGATGGGCTGGTTATTGTTCATATTCTGTGTCGGGTAAGGGGATGATGTAGTCGGCTTCGGTCATCGCGGCATCGTTCCAGGGCATGGCGGGCGACATGAGCCGCTTGTAGGTAAAGAACAGCTGGCCCTCGGCTATCAGTTCGCGGCGGTACTCGCTGAGCACCTCTGTCCTGACGGCGTCGAGCGATGAAAAGGCGTCTTGCTCAATGAGCACATTACGGTCGCGCATGTAGGCCGTGTAAAGCTGGTTGGCCTCAGCCAGCGATGTGGTGGTCTCCATCACGATGAGATACATTTCCGACAGGCGTAGCATGGGGATGATGAGGTTTTCTGTCAGCGACGTGCCGTTGTCGGTGGTATTTCGGTAATACTTGCACAGGGCGGCGTATGTGGCTCCCTGTGCATCCTTCACCGAGCGGTTCCACTGGCGCAGGTAGCGGTTGTTGGCCGACGTGTTGGTGCCCTGAAACAGCTGGGTGAACATGTCGCTGCTGAGCACGAGGTCGCGGTTACGTGTCACCTGCGTGCCGCCGTTGCCTATGAAGAGTGTGTTGGTGTAGCTGTAGAGGTCATACTTGCTCAGGGCAAAGAGACACTCCGACGGTGACATAAAGTTGCCCTCTTTGAAGTCGCTGATGGAGTTGAGGGTGGCGACGGCACCGGCCTCGCCCACGGTGGCCTGAATGACGGCCAGCGCGTCGTCGTGAGCCTGGCTGCCGCGTCCTAAGTAGAGGTTCATGCGTGCCCGCAGGGCCATGACGGCCCAATAGTTCAGCCGCGAGCGACGGTAGTAGAGGTAGGTGTCGTCGAGCGCCACCTGCGACGGATAGTTCAACTGCGAGAGCGAATACTGCGTGGCTGGGTCGGCGGCCTGCAAGTCCTGGAGGGCGCTGCTGATGTCGCTGTCGAGCCTGTCGACGTAGTCCTCATAGTCGTAGTAGGGTGGAAGCTCGTCAATGGTTGTCATGGAGCTGTAGGGCAGCCTGACGCGTCGCTGCCCTTTCCCGTCGGGTATCTGGCCAAAGAGTCGCAGCAGGTCGAACTGGCAGTAGGCGCGCAGGGCGTGGGCCTCGCCCCGTATGACGGCCTTCAGCACGGGGTCGCTGTCGAGTACACCGCCGTTCTCATCTATGTTCTTCAGCAGGATGTTTGTCTGGGTAATGGCGTAGAACAGCTTGTTGTAGACGGCCTTCAGGTCGTCCTTCGCGTAGTCGTTGGCATAGTCGTGCTGCCGCAGATAGTACAGGTTGGCGTTATAGTCGTAGTCGGTGCACAGCCATACGGCGGCCAGTGCCTCGGTAGTCGTCATGGTGAGCCGCAGTCCGTAGGCGTCCTGACTGGCCAGGGTCATGTAGATGCCTGTCAGTGCTTCCTTGAAGCCGCCGGCCTTCTCGAAGAGGTTCTCTTCCTTGGCCTCGGTCTCACTGCGCACGTCGAGCCATTCGCTGCACGAGGTGAGGGCGGCCAGCGCACCGCAGCATACCAACCCGACGGCGAGATGCTTTCTTATGTATTGTTTCATCATGGGGCGTATTGTTTACCGGTGGACATTGAGCGTTAGAATGATAGTTTTATAGAGGCTTGCACGTTGCGCGAATAAGGATAGCTGGTGCCTCGTTCACGCTTGATACTGCCCAGGTAGAGCAGGTCGTTGGCATTGATTGCAATGATGATGGCATTGCAGAGCAGGGCACGCCGCAGCACGTCCTGGTCGAAACGGTATTGCAGTCCGACGCTTTGCAGCTGCAGCACGTTGTCCTTCATGACATAGCGCGAGGTGGCGTGGGTAGCCTCGTTCGACAACCCCTTGAAGAATGTGAGGTCGCCTGGCGTGAACCAGCGTTGCGAGAGAACACGCTCGTCGACGTTCTGGTTTTGGATGGTGGCCTTGGGCACCTCCACCTTGTCGAGCAGCGTCTGGTTGTAGGCGTAGCCGCCCCAGTAATAGGCGAAGCTGAGGTTCACCGTCAGCTTGTTCCAGATGAAGGTGGAGCCTATGTTTCCACGGTAGAGCGGCTCCGACGATCCGCAGTAGACCTTGTCGCCCGCATCCCACGTCGTGGTCAGTTCGCCGTTAGGCTTGACGAAGAGCTCCTGGCCCGTGGAGGGGTCGATGCCGAGTGACTGTACGGCATAGATGGCGTTTTGCGGATAGCCCTCGAAGAAGAGTGTGCTGACATCTACCGACTGCTTGAGATACTCCTCGTTCTGCTGCTTGATAGCCTCGGAAAGGTGGGTAATCTCGTTTTTGTTGTAAACCAGCTGTCCACTGACAATCCAGTTGATGTGCTTACGCGGCAGGCGCAGGATGTAGCCGCTCATGGACAGCTCGAAGCCCTGGTTTCTCACCTCGCCGATGTTGGCCATATAGCTGGAAAATCCCGACGAAAGGGGCAGGTTCATGTAGGAGAGCAGGTTGGAGGTGGTTTTCCGATACCAGTCGAACGACCCCTTGATGCGGTCGTGCCACAGCCCCCATTCCACGCCGACGTTCACCTCGCGGGTCTTCTGCCAGGTGAGGTCGGGATTGCCCAGGCCAACAAGTTGCGCTCCCACCCAGTTCATATACTTGTTGTCGGTAATGTGCTGGTAAGCCGTGAAAGCGCCACTGTTGCTCGACAGCTGCGACCCCGTCTCTCCATACGATGCCCGCAGCTTCATGTTGTTCAGCCACGGGGCGTGCAGGAAGTGCTCGTTGTGCAGGTTCCAGCCAACGCCGACACTCCAGAAAGGTGCCCACTTGCGGTCGCTGCCATACTCCGACGAGCCGTCGACGCGGTAGCTGCCGTCAACATAGTAGCGGTTGTCGTAGGAGTAGTTGACGTTGCCCGTCACGCCGAACATGCGGCTGAGCGACTTCGAGCCTGAGGGCTTGCTGTTCTGGGCATACTGGCGACCGTTCATCAGGCTGGTGACCTCGTCGCTCGAGAATCCCTCCACCTGGAACAGGTAGCTGTAGGCATCGGTTTGGTTCACGCTGTAGTTCAGGCCGGCATAGAGCTGATGTCGCTCGCCAATCACCTTGTTGTACGACAGTGTGAGCTCGCCGTTGTAGGTAGTGCTGCGCCCGGTGCCGTAGCGGTAGAGTCCGCGTCGCAGGAATCCCTCGTCGGTAGCATACTGCGAGTCGTTGCTGAAGTAGCTGTGCTCGGCAGGCAGGAAATAGTCGCTGGTGTTCTCCTGTGTCGAGATGCCTAACTGCCCGCGCAGCCGCAGTTCCTGCAGGATGTTCCAGTCGATGGAGAAGTTGTTGGTGATGTTGTTATAGCCCGACTGGTCGAACCAGTTGAGCGAAGCGTCGTACAGCGGGTTTTGCACCGTGGAGCCACCAGCGAACGAGGTGAACGAGCGCACCAGCCGGCCACTCGCGTCGTAAGGGGCGTTATAGGGCTGCTGGGCGGCGTAGGTGCTGAAGGTGCCGTAGGGACTCTCCTCGCTGCGGTTCACGCCGATGGCAGTATAGTTGCGGAAGACAAGGTTCTTCAGGTTGTACATCAGCGTAATGCCGCCGTTGAAGGTCTGGCGCTTCGACCCCTTCATGGCCCCCTCGGTGTCCTTCCAGCTGAGCGAGGCTCCCCAGCGAAACTCCTCGGAGCCTCCCTCCAAGCGGGCTTTGTAGCCCTGGCCTACGCCTGTGCGCACAGGTTTTGACAGCCAGTCGGTGTCGGTGCCGGAAAGCACCGTGCGCAACCGCTGGTTGTACAGTTCACGCATGGCCAGTTGCTGGGTGGGGTGGTTCGGACGGTCGTAGAGGCCGGCGTCATACTCCAGTTGCAGTTTGTCGGCGGCGTTGAGCAGGTGGTACGACGTCAGGTCGGGAATCTCGATGGTGGTGCCCGCCTCGATGTTCACCTTCAGCCGCCCCGGCTCCGGACGCTTTGAAATAACCACGATGACGCCGTTGGCGCCACGCGAACCGTAGATGGCGGTGGCGGCGGCGTCCTTCAGGATGTTGATGCTCTCTATCTCGTCGTCGTTGTAGTCCATCAGCTTGGTGAGCGATATTTCAAAGCCGTCCATGATGATAAGCGGGGCGTTGGTCTCGTTCTGTACGCCCTGATTGAACTCCTGCACGTTCGTTGGCAGCGACGCCCCGCCGCGAATGGTGATCTTGGGCAGGTTGTTAGGGTTCGAGCCGTTCAGGTTGTCGATGGCCAGGTTGATGCTGGCGTCGATGTTCTTCAGCGTCTGCAGCAGGTTCGTTCCCTTGTAGATGTCAAGTTTCTCCTTGCTGATGGTGGCCACGGAGCCTGTGTAGCTCTCCTTGGCCTTGCTGAAGATGCCCGTCACCACCACGTCCTTCAGCACCTGGCTGTCCTGTTCCATCTGTACCCTCATCTCCTTGCGTAGCGGCACGGTGACAGTCTTCATACCCACAAACGACACCTGCACGGTGAGGTCTCCCCTTAGGAAATAGTCGAAGTGGAAGGCGCCCGACAGGTCGGTGACTGTCATCACGTTGGTCCCCAGCAGCCTCACCTGCGCTCCTATGACAGGGTCGCCACGTTCGTCGCAGACATAGCCTCCGACGGTCTGCATCCCCTGCCCCTGGGATGGCTGGTCGCCATTCTTTGTCACGTTGATGAATTTCCCGTCGACGCTGTACTCCAGCGGCTTGCCGCGCAAGACGTAGTCTACGATTTCAAGGAAACGAGCCTCCCTGACCGTGCCCTTCACCGTGTACTGGCTGACGTCGTCGTATGTGAAAAGAAATTTGTAATCCGACGACTTCTCCAGTTTCAGAAACGCCTCGGGCAGCGTTTCCCCGTTGAATGTCATCGTCAGCCTGACGTCCTGCTGGGCACCCGCTCCGGTAGCCATGGCCCAGAGCACAGCCAGCAGCGTTAACAGTCGCTTCCTCATCTTACAATTATTCATCGTTTTTTTCTGTTTTCTTTACTTAATACGTATTTACGCCCCGTTAGGTTACGGTTTGACAGGAAAAAGGCGGAAAAATTTCCATTTTTCAATTTTATTACCTACCTTTGCACCCGACAAAATGAGAGAGACTGCGGAGTTCGACAACATCTTCAGGCTGTACTACGAGCACCTCTACAACTACGCCCACCAGTATCTGCCTGACCCCGACGACTGTCATGACATCGTGACAGCCGCCTACGAGGACGTGTGGCGCAACTTCGACAGAGTGAAGACCGACACCGTCCGCGACTATCTCTTTACCTGTGTGCGCAACAAGTGCATCGACCAGCTCCGCCGCCGCAAGAGCCACGACGGCTATATTGAGTTCGTCAGGCTGATGAGCAGCCCGCACGAGGACTCCTCCGCCTTGGAACATGACGACCAGCTACGCACGATGCGCCAGCTGCTCGACAGCCTGAAGTCGCCCACCCGCGAGATTCTGGAGGCCTGCTACCTGTACGAGAAGAAATACCAGGAAGTGGCCGACGAGATGCACATCAGCGTCAGCACGGTCAAGAAACACATGGTCAGGGCCTTACGAACCATACGCGAATTCAAAAAGAAACTTAAAACGTAACCTTTTGCCACCGCTGTGCGTATTATAATAAAAGAAAACATCATGAACAGTGAAAACGACATGACACGGCAAGAGCAGCAGGCACTCGACATCGTCGAGGCAGGGCAGGACATCAGCGAAGCACAGCTCAGCCAACTGCGGCGCGACGGCCAGCTCAGGCAAGACGTACAAGCCCTGCTGGAACTGCGCAGCGCATTACACAGCCAGCGGCAGCCACTCGACGTGGACGCCCGGCTCAAGCTTTTCCATGCCACCCATCTGGAGCCTGCCCACCGCACTGCCAAGCCGCTGGTCGTCAGCCTGCTGGCCGCAGCAGCCGTCGTCGTGGGGGTTCTGATGATGATATTCACCCATGACTCCGCCTCGGCGCCGGTTGAGGGCGACCTTATTTTTATAGCCGATGCCGAGGCGGCTGGCGTCAGCATAGCCAACGAGGCGGGCGAGCAGGTAGCCCTCAGTCCGCAGACCAGCCAGAACACGGCCATCACCCTGGCATCATTCCGCCGGGTGCTGCAACAGACCGACCGCGTGGAGCGGGTGACACTGTCCGTGCCCTTCGGCAAGTCAACCAACATCACCCTGCCCGACGGCTCCGTAGCCTACCTGCACCCTGGCAGCAAGCTCAAGTTCCCCACGTCGTTCGACGGGGCGCAGCGCATGGTGATACTCGAGGGAGAGGCTTACTTCAAGGTGGCACGCGACGAAGCCCACCCGTTCGTCGTTATGGCTGGCTCCCTGCAGACCACTGTGCTTGGGACGGAGTTCAACATCAACACCTGGCAGTCAGAGGTGACGCTGATCTCAGGCTCCGTCAGGGTCAGCCGAGAGAAGACCGAGGCAGTGCTCACCCCTGGGCAGCAGGCCAGCTTTGACAGCCAGCAGCTGAGCGTCACCACCGTCGACGTCACGCCTTACGAATACTGGCGCGACGGCTACCTCTATTACGACAACGTGCCGCTTTGCGAAATCATGGAAGCCATCGGCAGGAACTTCAACATGACGGTCGAGTTCCGCAACCACGACGCCCTGGAACTGAGGATGCGCTTCATCACTGAGCGCAACAACGGTGTGGAAGCCGCTCTCCGCATGATGAACCGCATGAAGAAGGTGCACGTGTTTCAGGAGGGAGGCAGAATCATCGTGGAATAAGAGTTTCCCTGTTTATCAAAATCCCCACTGCCCGGCTGTTTACAAAAACCTATCTGGTCCACTGCTTGACGCTGCTGCGGCGGAAGACGATGGTGTCGGTGCGGGTGACGGAGCCTGCGGTGAAGTAGCCGAGGCAGCCGCCGCTGATGTTGCTGGCGGGGTTGGCCCCGCCGCTCTGTCCGGCACGCAGGGAGGAGAAATAGTCGTAGACGGGGCGGTCGATGGTCATGAGCTGGCAGGTGATGGTATCGCCGTCGTAGAGAATGGACTTCCAGTTGTCTTCGTCATCCTCGTCCATAGCCTTCTCGCTGACGGTCATGATGTCGAAGAAAACCTTTCCTGCGGGGCTGCCGCGGTCTTCGTGTACGCCCCAGCGGTATGGTTCTGTCTTGCTCTTGCCTTCCAGGTGGGGGTGGTGTGAGATGCGGTCTACCCTGTACCAGAACTGGTTGCGCTCGTCGGGATAGGGGTCTGTGGCCCAGAGTTCGTAGACCAGCACGCGCTCATCCATGACGGACATCCAGTAGAAGTCTGCCGAGAGGATGGGGGCTGCAGCGGGCATGAAGGCGCTGGCCTCGTAGTGGTGGCCGTCGAAGAGGACGTCGAGCCGGTAGGTGGTTCCCGGTATGCCTGTCATTGAAGAGCGATAGCTGTCAGTGGCGGCATCGTAGGGTAGGGTGGTGCTGCTGCCGTCTGCCGATATGGTGACGACGGCTCCCTGCTGGCAGCGCGCCCGCACGGAGTCGGCGACGGAGCGGCTTCGGGTAATGAGCACGGAGGCGCCTTCGTTGGTCACCCGGCCCTCGACAACGACGAGGGGTTCCACCTCGTGGTAGTCGAAGGGAATCTCCTTCTTGCAGGCGGTGAGGGCCAGGATGGTCAGGATGAAGTATAGAATCTTTCGCATGGTCAATATTTAACAGTGAACGACACGGAGGGGACGATGCCGAAGAGCGAGGTCTGTTCGGCAATGGTGCCCGTGGGGCTCTTGTCGTCGTTCTTGAAACGGATGGTGTAGGGGTTGTAGCGGCAGTAGGCGTTGTAGATGCCGAAGGACCAGATGCGGGTGAACCGCCCTACCTTCCGGGTGTAGGTGGCACTCAGGTCCAGTCGGTGATAGGCCGGGGCGCGGTAGCCGTTGCGCTCGTTGTAATAATAAAAGGTGGTGCCGTCGATGTCGTACTTGGCTGAGGGGGCGGTGAGCGCCTGCCCCGTGTTGTAGCGCCAGGTGGCGGCCAGCTCCCACCGGGGCGCCGGCTGGTACATGCCCACGGCGACGAGGTCGTGGCGGCGGTCGTTCGATGCCGTGTACCACTGTCCGCCGTTGATGCCGTCAATCTTGTTCTCCGACCACGAGAGCGTGTAACTGATCCAGCCCGTCAGCGGCCCGTTATTCTTGCGGGCGCACAGCTCCAGGCCGTAAGCCCTGCCCTTGCCGCCCAGCAGGAGCCGCTCAATCTCTATCTCGGAGTAGAAGGCCTTGCCGTCGCGGTAGTCGTAGACGTTGCGGATATTCTTGTAGTACGCCTCTGCCGAGAAGTCGTAGCCGCCTCGGGGCGTGATGTAGAACCATCCCGCCGCCACCTGGTCGGCCTGCTCGGGACGGACGATGTTGCTGGTCATGGTGTAGCGGTCAAAAGGCATAGACATCGACATGCCGCTGATGGCATGAATATCCTGTGACGTGCGGCTGTAGCCCAACTTCAGGCTGTGCTGGCGGTTGAGCGTAATCTTGGCGCTGATGCGCGGCTCCACGTCGGCGTAGGTCTTCACGATGTGGCCGCTGCTTTCCTCCGTTGTGCTGGTGATGCTGCCCTTGGCGTCTATCTCGTAGTAGGGTGCCCCGCCCAGAGCGGCGAACAGGTGGAGGCGGGCACCGGCCGACAGCTCGACGCTGCTGCCCAGGTGCCAGTCGTCGCCCACCCACAGGGCGCCGGTCAGGGCGTTGCGTTTCTCGCGCTGATGCAGCAGGTTGATGTCCCATTCGGCCGACTGCAGCTGCAGGTAGGTGCCCTCGAGACCGTAGTTCAGGCGGTGGCGGCCCGTCTGCCAGGTCTGCTGATGCTGCAGCGTGGCGTGACGGATGTAGCCCTTCATCGTGTAGTAGATGTTGAGCATGTCTATGCCTACGTCGCTCGTGAAGTCGCTGTAAATCAGTTTGGTATTGGCGTAATGGCGGTCGCTTGACGTGTGCAGCCAGTTGGCGGTAGCTGTCAGGTTGCCCCACTCCATGTCCATCATGTCCTCTAATCCCATGTTGTCGCGCCCACTGAAGAACGAGACGGCCAGCATGTCCCTGGCCGAAAGCCGGAAGTTCATCCGCAGGTTGGCATCGTAGAAGTGCAGCGTGTTGTTGCGATACTTCTTTGTGGCTTTCAGAAACAGGTCGAGGTAAGAGCGCCGTCCGGCAAAGAGAAACGAGGAGCGGTCCTGCCGGATGGGGCCTTCGGCTGCGACCTTGGCCGAGAGCAGGCCCACGGTGCCGCTGAAATGATAGTCGTGCAGGTCGCCGGAGCGCGTGCTGATGTCGAACACCGAGGCCGTGCCGCCGCCCAGCTGGGCCGGCACCAGCCCCTTGTAGAGCGAGCCGCTCATCAGCGCGTCGTCGTTGAACGTGGAGAAGAGTCCCATCAGGTGGCCGGCGTTATAGACCGTGGCCCCGTCGAGCAGGATGAGGTTCTGCGCCGCCTTACCGCCCCGCACCTGATAGCCGCCTGAGGCCTCGTTCTCGCTCTTCACGCCGGGCAGCAGCTGCAGGCTCTTGATGATGTCCTTCTCGCCGAACAGTGCCGGCACCTTCGCCAGCGTTGCTATGTCGACCTTCTCCACGCCTATCTGCACCTCTTCTACCCGTTTGCGGGCCGTGCGCGAGGTGACCGTCACCTCGCTTACCGTGTCCTCAAGTACGGTATCGTTATGCTGTGCCCTGCAGGTAAGTGAAGCCGTCAGCAGCAAGAAGATGGTAAGTATTCTCTCCATAGCGGGTGTAAATTAACTAACGTTCTGACTGGCACACAGGGTTACAGCCTCCTGCGAGTTGTTTTATAGAAATTGTTGCCACCATGTCATCTTGTGTGTAAACATCTGTGTTTCAGTTTGTTGTATGGTTGCAACAAGGGTGGCATGGGTGGCATCAAACTGCTGCTACGCAATAAAAAAGTCCCCGCCGCTGGAACAAAAGTCCCAGTGGTGGGGACTTTTGTTCCATTGTCTGCCATCCGCTTGTTGATGTCACCTTGTCACCTTTGTTGCAACCACGTAACTTGCTGGTTATCAGCAGAAAATGGCAATGGTGACATGGTTGCAAGAAATACACCAGTTATTTTTTGTACATCATGCCCTTTGGGGGTTACTTGTTCAGTCGCCAGGTGGCACCGTCCTTGGTATCCTTGACCTCGAAGCCGGCGGCGGCCAGCTCGTCGCGTATCTTGTCGCTGGTGGCCCAGTCCTTGTTGGCCTTGGCCTTGGCACGCAGCTCAAGCACCATGTCGACGACCTTGCCGAAGGCCTCCTCGCGGGCTTCCTGGCCGTTGGCGGTCATTTGCTGCGCGTTGGCTTTCAGTCCGAGGATGTCTTCAGCGAAGAGATGCATGGTGTCAGCAAGTTCCTTCAGGCAGTCGGCGCAGATGGTGGCCTTGTGGTCAACGAGCTTGTTGATGACCGAGCAGGCCTCAAACAGGTGGCTGATGACCTGTGGCGTGGCCAGGTCGTCGTTCATAGCGTCGTAGCATTTCTGGCGCAGGCTCTTCACGATGCGCTCGGTCTCGGCGTCGCACTGGGGGGTGTCGTCATGATATGACGACATACTGGACAGGCGGTCGAGGCCGGCGATGGCGTTGGATAGTTTCTCCAGTCCCTTCTCGGCGGCCTGCAGAGCTTCGTCGCTGAAGTCGACGGTGCCGCGGTAGTGGGCCGAGAGGATGAAGAAACGGATGGTCATGGGCGAGTAGGCCTTCGACAAGAGCTGGTGCTGTCCGGTGAAGAACTGCTCAAGGGTGATGAAGTTGCCCAGCGACTTGCCCATCTTCTGTCCGCCGATGGTAATCATGTTGTTGTGCATCCAGTATTTCACGGCCTGGTGCCCCATGGAGGCCGTGGCCTGGGCTATCTCGCACTCATGGTGGGGGAAGACGAGGTCCATGCCGCCGCCGTGGATGTCGAACTGCTCGCCAAGGTATTTGCGGCCCATGGCCGTACACTCGCAGTGCCAGCCGGGGAAGCCGTCGCTCCAGGGTGAGGGCCAGCGCATGATATGCTCGGGCTGTGCCTTCTTCCACAGGGCGAAGTCGGCCTGGTTGTGCTTCTCGCCCACGCCGTCGAGGTTGTCGCGGCTGGCATCCTTGATGTTCTCCAAGGAGCGGCCGCTGAGTATGCCGTACTTGTACTGCTTGTTGTAAGCCTCTATGTCGAAGTAGATGGAGCCGTTTGACTCGTAGGCAAAGCCGTTGTCGAGAATCTGCTGTACCAGTTGCTGCTGCTCAATGATATGGCCTGTGGCATGAGGCTCTATCGAGGGGCGCAGACAGCCGAGGGCGTCCATGGCCTGGTGGTAGCGGTTGGTGTAGTACTGGGCTATCTCCATGGGCTCCAGCTGCTCCAGCCGTGCCTTCTTGGCTATCTTGTCCTCACCCTCGTCGGCATCGTGCTCCAGATGGCCCACGTCGGTGATGTTACGCACGTAGCGTACCTGATAGCCCAGGTGCTTGAGATAGCGGAACAGCAGGTCGAAGGTGATGGCAGGACGGGCGTGGCCCAAATGGGGGTCGCCATAGACGGTGGGGCCGCAGACGTACATGCCCACATGGGGGGCATGGATTGGCTCGAAGCGCTCTTTCTGGCGCGTCAGCGTATTGTAAATAACGAGTCTTGATTCCATAATTCCTATATAAAAATTGTGTTCAGCGTGCAAAGGTAGGAAATTATTATGAATTATGGCTTAAAAGTTGCATTAATTTCGTACCTTTGTGGCCAAAAACAGGAAAAGGCATGGAGATAAAGAAGAAAATTGGCATGCTGCTGGGCCATCCGCTGCTGCGCGACTACCGTCTGCTGGCGGGTCTGTGGCTGCTGATAGGTCTTGTCGGCGGACTGACGAAACTGCACCGTTGTAACAACTTCCTGATATTCCGGGGTGTGTTCTGGCACACCTGGCAGAAGACGTCGCTCTACGCCCCCTATCCTGACGAGTATTTCGACGTGAACCACTACGGTCCGCTGTTCTCGCTGGTGATAGCGCCCTTCGCCGTGACACCGCTGGCCGTGGGACTGCTGCTGTGGTGTGTCTCGCTGACGGTGCTGCTCTATGCAGCCGTGCGCCGGCCGCTGTTTACCGACCGTCAGCAACTGTTCATGCTCTGGTTCTGTGCCCATGAGCTGCTGACGGCCGTCTTCATGCAGCAGTTTAACATTGCCATAGCGGCCATCATCGTGCTGACCTACTACTGTATTGAGAAGGAGCGCGACTTCTGGGCGGCTTTCTGGATTATGCTCGGCACCTTTGTCAAGCTGTATGGCATCGTGGGCCTGGCCTTCTTCCTTTTCTCGCGCCACAAGGGGCGGCTTGCCGGGTCGCTGCTGCTCTGGGCGGCGGTCATGTTCGTTGCTCCGATGCTCATTTCCGGCCCCGGCTACATCGTGGGCCAGTACCAGGAGTGGTACACCTGTCTGACCGAGAAGAACGGCGAGAACCTGGCCTCCATCGCACAGAACATCTCGCTCCTCGGACTTGTCCACCGCACCACAGGCCTGCAGTTCAGCGACCTCTGGCTTATCCTGCCCGGCATGGCGCTCTTTGCCCTGCCCTACCTGCGCCTGTCGCAGTATCGCCACCAGGCTTTCCGCCAGACGCTGCTGGCCTCAGTGCTGATGTTTGTGGTGCTCTTCTCCACAGGCAGTGAGTCGAGCGGCTACATCATCGCCTTTGTGGGCGTTGTCATCTGGTACACCTGCGTCCCTTGGCAGCGCACGCCGTGGGACGTGGCCCTGCTGGTGTTCGTCTTCGTGTTGTCGAGTCTGTCGCCCAGCGACCTCTTCCCGGCTTATCTGCGCCGCGAGTGGGTACAGCCCTATGCCCTGAAGGCACTGCCCGTCGTGCTTGTCTGGCTGAAGCTCTGTTATGAAATCAACACGCGCAGTTATGCAGCCACAGAGCGTCGTTAGTTTCTTCCGCCGTCCGTTCTGGAGCAACTGGCGCACCATCACCGCCGTCTATGCCATCATCCCCATTGTGATGGGTATCCTGAAGTGGCATAAGCCCCACGAAACCTATCAGATATACAAGTCGGTTTTTGTCAACACGCTCCAGCAGTTGCCGCTCTACGACTTCTATCCCTATCTGCATGGCGACTGCAACCACTACGGCCCCATTTTCTTCTACGTCATAGCCCCCTTTGCCATACTGCCCGACACATGGGGCGTGCTGCTTTGGCTCTGTTTCCTTGTCGCCACCTTTTACGTTGCCGTGCGCTACATGCCTATGCAGCGGTGGCAGAAGGTGTTTATGTTCTGGTTCTGTGCCCACGAGGTGATTACCCCCCTCTTTGTTGAGCAGTACGACCTTGCCATGGCCGCCAGCTACCTGCTGACGTTTGCCTGTGTTGAGAAGAAGCAGCCGGTATGGGCCGCCTTCTTTATTGTTCTCGGCATGTTCATCAAGCTTTACGGCGTTATGGGACTGGCCTTCTTCTTCTTTGTCGAGGATAAGCGTAGGTTTATCCTTGCCTGTCTGGGGTGGGCAGCCCTCTTCTTCGTGCTCCCCATGCTTGTAAGCAGTCCGGAGTATGTGGTGCGGCAGTACTTTGGCTGGTACGAGTCGTTGGTGGCCAAGAACACGCAGAACCTGACTGAGGCTTTCAACACCACCAACACGTCGATCCTTGGCATTCCCCGTAAGATAAGCGGCAATACCGAGTATAGCGACCTCTGGCTGATTATCCCCGGCATATTGCTGTTCCTGTCGCCCTTCCGCCGCAGAGACCAGTTCCGGCATGTCGCCTTCCGCTATGCCATGCTGGCCTCAGCCACCATGTTTGTCACCCTCTTCTCGACAGGCACCGAGAGCTATGGCTACATAGCCCCCATGACCGGCTTCGTGGTATGGTACACCACGGCCCCCTGGCGGCGTGGCCGCTGGGCCCTGGTGCTGCTTGTCTATGCCTTTGTCTTTACCTCACTCTGCACCAGCGACGTGTTCTTCCCGAGGTTCATCTGGAAACAGTGGCTGGAACCATACGCCCTGAAGGCGCTGCCATCGACCATCGTCTGGCTGGTGCTGATGTGGGAGATGAACACCCGCGACTATGCCCCACTAAAACGTTGTAACCATGAACAACAGACTGACGATAGGATTTGACGCGAAACGCCTGGTGCGTAACGGTACAGGACTGGGCAACTACGGCCGCACGCTGGTGAACGACCTTTCGGCGGTGGTGCCCGACGGCTGGCAGCTGCGGCTGTACACCCCCGACCTGGGCCGCGACGACCTGCGCCGGCAGGTCCACGAGTCGGAGCGCCTGCAGTTTGTCACCCCCCGCCACTGTGCGCTGAAGGTGCAGCGCGACCTCTGGCGCATCGGTCCCATCGTGGGCGACCTAAGGCGCGACGGCGTCAGGCTGTACCACGGACTGACGGGCGAACTGCCGCGTGGTCTGCGCCGGGCGGGCTTGCGCTCGGTGGTGACCATCCATGACCTGATATTCATGCGGCACCCGGAGTACTACCATTGGGCCGACACGAAAATCTATACTTGGAAATTCCGCGTGGCCTGCCGCGAGGCCGACCGCATCATTGCCATCAGCGAGCGCACGAAGCAGGACATCATGGAACTGGGCGGCGTGGACGAGAATCGCATAGACGTCATCTACCAGAGCTGTTCGCCACGGTTCCAGACCGCAGCCACACCAGAGCAGGTGGCGAGCACCGCCGGCCGCTACCATCTGCCCCGCCGCTATATGCTCAGCGTGGGGTCGATAGAGGAGCGTAAGAACATGATGCTGGCCGCAGAGGCCCTGCGCTATTTGCCTGACGACCTTCACTTAGTGGCGGTAGGCAGACCTACCGACTATTCGCGGCGGCTGCAGAAGCATATTGAGGGCACGGAGTTGCAGCAGCGCGTACACCTGCTGCACGGCGTTGCCGACGAGGACTTGCAGGTGATGTACCAGGGGGCAGAGGTGTTTGTCTATCCTTCGCGTTACGAAGGGTTTGGCATTCCCGTGATAGAGGCCATCCACAGCGGACTGCCGGTGGTGGCCGCTACCGGCTCGTGCTTAGAGGAGGCCGGCGGTCCCGACTGCCTGTACGTGGACCCCGACGATGCCGAGGGTATGGCAGCAGCCGTAAAACAACTGTTACAGGGAGTCGCCGGGCGTGAAGAGCGCATCGGCAGGAGCCGTGACTACGTGCGCCGCTTTGAGGGCAGTGACGTGGCCTCGCAGGTAATGGACGTTTACCGCCGCGTATTAGAACTTCCAGACAACTTGTAGGTCGAGGTCGGTCTGCTTGGGGCCGCCGATTTCCTGAGGACCGCTGCCGATAGTACTGCGGTCGGTATAGCGTGTGCAGCCCAGCTTGGCCGTTGCCGTGAGATGGCGGCCGATGGCCGTCTGCATCATCAGGGCCAGTCGCAGACCCCTGCCGGCATAGGCGGGGAAGGAGAAGGCGTAGCGCGGTGACGGTTCGTAACAGTAGAGACGGGCGGCGTAGGATTCGGTGTGGAAATAGCCTGCCCTGACGCTAACCTTCAACCGCTGCCAGCCCCCGGTGACGGTCTGGCTGAGCATATAGCCCCTCTCGCCGTCGGTGCTGACGCCATCGGCCTGCGTGGTGCTGACCACGGGGCCGAAGGTGCGGGTGACAGACAGGCGGGCACGGTGCTCGGTCTTGGTGGTGAGTGCCGTCTGCTCGTCGTTGTCCTGCTGCCGCAGACGCAGACGGTAGCGGCCCGAAAATCTCCACGGCTGGTGGCTGTAGGATACCGACAGCAGATGGTCGTAGGCCTGCGATGACTGTGATGCCTGGTAACGGGCCCAGGCAAAATAGGCATAGTCGGCGTATGCCTGCAGATGCCAGGCTGCCGTGGGGCGCCAGGTCAGTCCGGCGTAGATGCCGCTCTCGTTCTGCACCCGTCCGCCCTCGCTCATGCTGCGGGCGTAGAGGGCGGTGTAGCGGTAACTGTAGAACCGCTGTAGCAGCATGAGACTCAGCGCATCGGTGAGGTTGAGGCTGAGGCTGTTGACGGTGGCCAAGGCCCCCTGGCGGTTGACGGCCGTCTCGCCGCTGAGGGCGAAGCGGTGGTGCAGGTAGCCGTAGTCGGCACTGATGTTCACGAAGTCGTTGCCATGGGCATAGTGGCGGCGGTAAAGTGGGGCGGCATCGGGAACGAGGGTACGGCTCAGACGGGTGTAGAGGGCGGTGACACCGGCACGGAGGGCACCGCTGCGGAAGGCCAGATGTGCCCCGGCGTCGGCACTCGCGGTATTGTGTTTCTTGGCAATCTCAGCATCGGTGCGGTGGTAGCCGTCGGTTAGCAGCGTGCGTGCCGTGCCGTCGGCGTTGAGCGTGGCATCAAGGCGGCGGTATGACAGGAAGCCCGTCAGCAGCCAACCGGGTGCCAGACGGACGGTGGCGGCCCCTCCCTGATAGTAGGCTGACGACGAGCGTGAGGCATGAGGGCGCACCGTGCTGGTGCTGCGGCCTAACTGTTGCAGCATGGCCAGTTTGCCTAAGCCGAAACTGTTGTTGAGCACCAGTCCCATGCCTACTGACAGTTTGTATTTGCCGACGACGGCATTTTCCACCCTTCCCCAGTGCTTCACCTGCAGGTAGTAGCTGTAGAAGTCGTAGCCGGCCTTGTTGGTGCCGGCCAGGAAGGGCTCGCCGGCATCCTGTGCCCCCACCAGGCCCCATCTGACGTGGTCGCCGTAGTTGAAACGGTAGCGCAAGGTATGGCGGTAGGGGTATCCGTGGTAGCCGGCATCGTCGCCCTGGCGTTTGTAGAAGGGTATGCGGGCGTCGGCGGTCAGCTCGTGACGGCCGTATCTCATGATGTCACCCATGGAGGGGAAGTCATTTCGGGCTGTCTCGTCGCCGACGGTGCAGAAGTGGTGGAGCAATGCTATCTGTGTGGGATCCAGTTCACGAATCATGCGCAGTTCGTTCATCGACTTCATCGGGGCGTAGCGGTACAGATATTCTATCAGTGCCTCCACCTGCAGGGCTGTCAGGAATGGCAACTGCTCTAAGTCCTCGCGGGTGGCCGTGTTCAGGTCGATAGGCTCCTGCTCCAACTGGCACAGCAGTTCGTAGGTGTCTTCCCAGCTGTCGGCCTCCATGTCGTCGGCAGTCATCACGCTGGCCAGCATCTCCTCCCACGGCCGCTGTGCCTGACTGTGGACGGTCAGGCATAGCAGGGTGAGGGCAAGGAGCAGCAAGGTCTTCATCTGGCAGAGCAATTTTTGGGTGCAAAAATAAGGTTTTTCGCACAAAATCCCAAATTCTTCTGAAAATACCTTTGTCACTTCAGCATTATTTCGTAATTTTGCCGCTGATATGAGACACTGGCTGATAGTGATACTGATGATGGGTGCCATACAGGCTGTGGCACAGGAGTTGACCGCTGAGGATGCGGGCAACCCGACCTTTGTACCTACGGTGAAGGTGAGCAAGGTGCTGGTCGACGGCGACAGCATACAGTATATGGAGATGTCGAACGTCTACGTCTACCCCGGGCTGGAGTTTAAGAACAAACGGCAGCAGGGCTCCTACATGCGACTGGTGAAGAACGTGAAGAAGACGCTGCCGCTGGCCAAGGAGGTGAGGATGATGCTCATTGAGACAGCCGAATATCTGGAGACACTGCCTGACGCCAAGGCCAAGGAGGAGCACATGAAACGGGTGGAGAAGAGCGTTGTACGCGACTATAAGCCCAAGATGAAGAACCTGACCTACTCGCAGGGCAAGCTGCTTATCAAACTGGTGAACCGTGAGTGCAACTCCACGAGCTATGAGGCCATCCAGGCCTTCATGGGTCCGCTGCGTGCCGGCTTCTGGCAAGCCTTTGCCTGGGCCTTCGGTGCCAGTCTGAAGAAAGAGTACGACCCTGAAGGCACCGACCGGCTGACGGAGCGCGTGGTGCTCATGGTTGAGGCCGGACAATTATGACAAACATGAAACTATAACCGTAATAGATATGCAAGAGACAAGACAGAACAAGATAGCACGCCTGCTGCAGAAGGAGCTGAGCGTCATCTTCCAGGAGCAGACCCGCGCCATGCACGGTGTGATGGTGAGCGTTACGCGTACCAAGATTTCGCCCGACCTGAGCATCTGCACGGCCTACCTGAGCATCTTCCCCTCAGAGCGGGGCGAGGAACTGCTGGGCAATATCGAGCAGAACCAGAAGTCGATACGCTACGCCTTGGGCCAGCGGGTGCGTAACCAGTTGCGCATCGTCCCCGAGCTGCGCTTCTTCATTGACGACTCGCTCGACTACATTGACCGCATAGACCAGTTGCTGAAGCAATGAATTTCCCGTTCTACATAGCCCGGCGCTACCTCTTCTCGAAGAAGTCGACACACGCCATCAACGTCATCAGCGGCATCTCCGTGGTGGGGGTGGCCGTGGCAACGATGGCCCTGGTGGTGACGCTTTCGGTATTCAACGGATTCCACGACCTGGTGGCCTCGTTCCTGACCTCGTTCGACCCGCAACTGAAGGTGACACCCGTCAAGGGTAAGACCATCGCTGCCGACGACCCGAAGCTGACGGCCATACGACAGCTGCCACAGGTGGACGTGGCCACGGAGTGTCTGGAAGACCAGGCACTGGCCGTCTATGACGGACGGCAGGCCATGGTCATGGTGAAGGGTGTGGACGACAACTTCGACGAGCTGACGCATATAGGCGAGATACTGATAGGCGAAGGCGAATTCCAGTTGCATGCCGCCGACATGCACTACGGCATCCTCGGCGTCAGACTGGCTGAGAACCTGAAGACTGGCTACACCTACAAGCGGCCGCTGAAAATCTATGCCCCGCGACGTGACGGACAACTCGACATGACGGCCATGGAAGAGTCGTTCATGGAGGACGAGTTGTACTCGCCCGGCGTGCTCTTCAATGTGCGGCAGGCGCGATACGACAAGAACTACATCCTTACCTCTCTGGGCTTTGCCAGCAGGCTCTTTGAGCAGCAGGGCATGATTTCGTCGCTGGAACTGCGACTGAAGCCCGGCAGTGACTTTGAGGGCGTGAAGCGCGAGATGAGGAAGATTGCCGGCGACGATCTGTACGTGAAAGACCGCTTTGAGCAGCAGGACGAGACGTTTAAGATTATGCAGATAGAGAAGCTCATAGCCTATGTCTTCCTGTCGTTCATCCTCGTGGTGGCCAGTTTCAACATCATCGGGTCGCTCTCGATGCTGATTATCGACAAGAAGGACGACGTGGTGACTCTGCGCAACCTGGGAGCCAGCGACAAGCAGATAACCCGTATCTTCCTGTTTGAAGGACGCCTGATTTCGGCCATAGGTGCCGTCATCGGCATAGGCATCGGACTGCTGCTGTGCTGGCTGCAACAAACCTTCGGACTGGTGAAACTCGGCTCCAGTACAGGCTCCTTCGTGGTGAATGCCTACCCCGTGAGCGTGCATCCGGAGGACATCGTCCTGGTGTTCCTGACGGTCATCGTCGTGGGCTTCCTGGCCGTATGGTACCCCGTGCGCTATTTCTCGCGGCGGTTGCTGTAACGTTGACTATAGTGTTCTACATAAATTAATACAGAGTATGGAAAGGAAAAAGAAATTGGTGGTGCTGACAGGTGCCGGCATGTCGGTGGAAAGTGGTTTGAAGACGTTCCGCGATGCTGACGGACTGTGGGAGGAATACCCCGTGGCACAGGTGGCCACCCACGAGGGATGGGAGGCCGATCCTACGCTGGTAACGAACTTCTATAATATGCTGCGGCGCAAGTGCTGGGGCGTGAAACCCAACGAGGGCCACCGCCTGGTGGCTGCCCTTGAGGAGCACTATGACGTGACCGTAGTGACGCAGAACGTAGACAACCTGCATGAACAGGCGGGCTCTACACGGGTGATTCACCTGCATGGAGAACTGATGAAGGTGTGCTCCAGCCGCGATGTCGACGACCCGCGTTATCAGATAACGCTGACACCCGACAACTGCGAGGTGGAGCCCGGCACAAAGGCTGGCGACGGCTCGCTGCTCCGACCGTTTATCGTCTTCTTCGGCGAGGCCGTGCCCAATATTACCGTGGCAGCCGAAGAGGTGCAGGAGGCCGACATCCTGGTGGTCATCGGCACGTCGCTGAACGTCTATCCCGCTGCCGGACTGCTGCACTATGCACGTCCCTCGGTACCCATCTATCTCATCGACCCGAACCCCATCAGTGCCGGTGCCCGTGTGCAGCAGATACAGAAAGGTGCCTCGGAGGGTATGAAGGAACTGGTGGAGAGATTGAAAATTGAAAATTGATAATTGACAATTGACAATTGGTAATTTATGAGGCGGTTGGTGGCTGGCTGTTGGCTGTTGACGGTGGGGTGTTGGCTGTTGCTCGTTAGCTGTGGTCAGCGGACGGGCGACGGCGTGGCTGGAAAAGCCGTTGCTGAAGAGACAGCCGACTCTGCTGAGGTGCTGATGGAGCGTGTAGACCACTATTATAAAAATGTGATACACGACTCGCTGGCACAACTGGCTCCCGTGGCCATGGACTACTTCAGCCGCCATGATCTGTGGCAGCAGTATTATACCACCTGGTGCCTGCTGGTCAACGACCTCGTGTGGAACGGTCGCATGGAGGAGGGATTCCGGGAGGCACGTAAGATGCACCACGATGCCATTGGCCGGCATAACAGCTTCGGACTGTCTGAGGCCTATACCGCCATGGGCATTGCCTACCACTTCCAGAACAACGACAAGCAGGCCTTCTACTGCTATCAGCAGGCCCTGAAACATTACCCTGCCGATGCCGACCAGTCGGTGAAGCTGAATATCTACAGCTACTACTGTCAGGTGCTGATAGATGCCCGGGAGTTTGATGAGATGGAACGTGTACTGGCAGAGTGGGGCGGCTTCCTGAACCGCATGGCATCCGACAAAGACGACGATAGCGAGGGCATGGCGCATAAGTACTTCAGATTTCATAGGGAAAGCTATAAACTGTGCTATGCTCAGAAGAAATACAAGCAGGCATCGGAGGAACTGGACCGGATGCAGCACTTCCTGGACCAGGAGAACGACCGGGAACTGTATGAAGCGCAGGTGGCAGGATTCCGCACACAGCTGGCCATGGCACAGCGCGACTATAATGCCGCCATGACCTGGAGCGATATCGAGATAGACCTCAGCCGCCAGCAGGACTTCAACACCTTCCTCAATGCCCTGCGCCACCGCACGGAGGTGCTGCAGACGCTGGGACGCTATGAGGAGGCACTGATAGCCTACCGCACCTACGACCGCCAGAAAGACTCTATCATCAAGGCCGACAGCCGTCAGCAACTGAACGAGTTGAACAAGCGCTTCGAGGTAGACGAGCTGAAAGCACAGCAGGAGCGTACGCAACTGGAACACGACCGCGAACAGCTGCAGCTGGTGCTGGCCATGGCTGTCATGGTGGTGGCAGGCCTCTTGTTCTTCATCGTCTGGCGTCACCGGGCCTCAAAGCGCCTGCGCAGGGCTCACAGACTGCTGGAGCAGAGCAATGCCGAGCTGCAGCAGAGCTATACGCAGCTGAAGGTGGCCAATGCGCGGGCTGAGGAGTCGTCGAAGATGAAGACCAATTTCATCCAGCAGATTTCGCACGAGATACGCACGCCTCTAAACATTCTGAGCGGTTTTACGCAGATAGTGACCACACCCGGCATGGAACTGGACGACGAGGAACGCGCCGACATCAACCGGCAGATAACGGAGAATACCAACCGCATTACCGGTTTGGTGAACAGAATGCTGGAACTGTCGGAGGCTAACAGCCAGGCCGTTATCCTCTGCAACGACGAGGTGCCGGTGTCGCTGATTGCCGTCAGGGCTATCGAAGATTCCGGCATAGAGCGCGCCTTGCATATCCAGTTTAGTCTGGAGATGGGACCGGAGGCAGATGCTACTCAGATGAAAACTAACCAGCGGCAGGCCGCAAGGGCATTGGTACAGCTCTTAGACAACGCCAGGAAGTTCACTAAACAAGGCACGGTTCGGCTCTTGGTAAGCATCGGCCAGGCGGATGTGTGCTTTACCGTTGAGGATACCGGCATTGGTGTGCCCGTCTATGAGGCAGAGCGCATCTTCGGCGAGTTTGTTCAGTTAGACGAGTACTACGACGGCACCGGCATAGGACTGGCCGTGGCCCGCAGCATAGCCCGCCGTATGGGTGGCGACATTGTGCTTGACACCAGCTACCAGCAGGGAGCGCGGTTCGTCATGACCCTGCCGCGATGACGGAAAGGGCGGAAATTATTGCTCTTGTTGCAGAAATTATACAGTTCTTATTCATAAAAACGGCAAAAACAGCATTTTTATACAAAAAGATTTTGCCATGCCGACGATTCTTGTTAATTTTGCAGCTGATTTGCAAAAAGCAGTTTAAACGATATACAATTTATGGCAGAAAATTTGGAAGTGAAGGAGCTGGACCAGGTTGTTGTCCGCTTCTCAGGTGACTCCGGCGATGGCATGCAGCTGGCTGGAAACATCTTTTCTACGGTCAGTGCCACCGTTGGTAACGGCATTTCAACATTCCCCGACTACCCTGCGGACATCCGTGCCCCGCAAGGCTCGCTGACGGGAGTGTCAGGTTTTCAGGTGCATATCGGCGCGGGAAAGGTCTACACCCCTGGCGATAAGTGCGACGTGCTGGTGGCCATGAACGCTGCTGCGCTGAAGACGCAGTACCGTTATGCCAAGCCCGGTGCCACCATCATCATTGATACAGACTCCTTCGGACCGAAGGACCTGGAGAAAGCACAGTTCAAAACAGAGGACTACCTCGGCGAGATGGGCATCGATGCCGACCGCGTCATCCAGTGCCCGCTGTCGACGATAGTGAAGGATTGTCTGGCCGACACAGGCATGGACATGAAGGCTATGATGAAGTGCCGCAACATGTTTGCCCTCGGCCTCGTCTGCTGGCTCTTCGACCGTGACCTGGAACTGGTGAACAACTTCCTCCGTGACAAGTTTGCCAAGAAGCCTGCCATTGCCGAGGCAAACATCAAGGTTATCCAGGCTGGCTATGACTACGGTCACAATACCCACTCGTCGGCCACCAACGTCTACCGTGTGGAGTCGAAGGAGAAGGTGCCTGGACGCTATATGGACATCACGGGTAACAAGGCTACGGCCTATGGTCTGATAGCCGCCGCTGAGAAGGCCGGTCTGAAGCTGTACCTCGGCTCATACCCCATTACCCCGGCTACCGACATCCTGCACGAACTGTCGAAACATAAGTCGTGCGGCGTCATCACCGTACAGTGTGAGGACGAGATTGCAGGCTGCTCGTCGGCCCTCGGAGCCTCGTTCGCCGGCGCCCTGGGCGTGACAAGTACCTCAGGACCTGGCATCTGTCTGAAGAGCGAGGCCATGAACCTGGCTGTCATCATGGAGCTGCCCCTGGTGGTCATCGACGTGCAGCGTGGCGGTCCTGCCACAGGCCTGCCCACGAAGTCGGAGCAGACCGACCTGCTGCAGGCACTCTTCGGCCGTAATGGCGAGAGTCCCATGCCCGTCATTGCCGCCACCAGTCCTACCGACTGCTTCGATGCCGCCTATCAGGCTTCGAAGATGGCTCTGGAGCACATGACCCCCGTGGTGCTGCTCACCGATGCCTTCGTGGCCAACGGCTCTGGCGCCTTCCGCCTGCCTGAGATGGACAAGCTCGATGCTATCAATCCGCCGTACGTGCCCGAGGAGATGAAGGGTCAGTGGACACCCTATATGCGTGCTGAGAACGGTACCCGCTACTGGGCAGTGCCCGGACGTGAGGGCTTCGCACACATCCTCGGCGGACTGGAGAAGGACAACGCCACTGGTGCCATCTCGACGAACCCCGAGAACCACGACCTGATGACGCGCCTGCGCCAGCAGAAGATTGATAACATCCAGGTGCCCGACCTTGAGGTGGAGGGCGACGCCGAGGATGCCGACCTGCTCATCGTAGGCTTCGGCTCTACCTACGGCCATCTGCACTCGGCCATGGACGAGTTGCGCGCTAAGGGCTACAAGGTGGCTCAGGCTCAGTTCAAGTATCTGAACCCGCTGCCGAAGAATGCTGCCGAGGTGCTCTCTAAATATAATAAGGTGGTGGTGGCCGAACAGAATATGGGTCAACTGGCTGCCTACCTGCGCATGAAGGTCGACGGCTTCGTTCCCTACCAGTTCAATCAGGTCAAGGGCCAGCCCTTCGTGGTTGAAGAACTCGTCAATGCGTTCGAAGAGATAATCAAGAAATAATTAAATGAGAACAAAGATTTAAAAGATTTTATAGATTTCGTGATGGCATATACAAGTGGAGCGGAGACACATGAGATAATAGGTGCGGCAATGGCTGTTCACCGTGAACTTGGGTGTGGCTTCACCGAAAAAGTATACCAAGACGCTCTCGAAGTTGAATTACAACGCCGACAGATTCCTTATAAACGCGAATATCCGCTACATGCCACATATAGAGGAGTGGTGCTGAAGTCAGCGTTTGTTCCTGATTTTATATGTTATGAACAAATCATAGTGGAGCTTAAAGCCGTTAAGGAACTGGAGAACATCTTTCGTGCTCAAGCCATGAATTATGCAAAAGTAGCTGGTTGCCAGATTGCCGTACTTTTGAACTTTGGCGAGACTTCATTGAAATATGAGCGTTACAACATTCAGCAAAAATCTTAATCTTCAAAATCTTTTAATCTTTGTAAAAAAAAAAGAAGAAGAATATGAGTTACAGTGCACAAGATTATAAGAAAGGCCAGCCTCGTTGGTGTCCCGGTTGCGGCGATCACTTCTTCCTGGCATCGCTCCATAAGGCTATGGCCGAGATTGGCGTGGCCCCTGAGAATATTGCAGTCATCAGCGGTATCGGCTGTTCGAGCCGTCTGCCGCACTACATGGCTACCTACGGCATGAACACCATCCACGGACGTGCCGCTGCCATCGCTACCGGTGCCAAGGTGGCTAACCCCAATCTGACCGTCTGGCAGGTCAGTGGCGACGGCGACGGCCTGGCCATCGGCGGCAACCATTTCATCCATGCCAACCGCAGGAACATCGACCTGAACATGATACTGCTCAACAACCGCATCTATGGTCTGACAAAGGGCCAGTATTCGCCCACCTCGCCCCGAGGCTTCGTGTCGAAGTCCAGCCCCTACGGCACCGTTGAGGACCCCTTCCGCCCCGCCGAGCTGTGCTTCGGTGCCCGCGGCCATTTCTTTGCCCGCTGCGTGGCTACCGATGCCAAGGGAACCGTTGAGGTGCTGAAGGCTGCCTACGAGCACAAGGGTGCCTCAGTCACTGAGGTGCTGCAGAACTGCGTCATCTTCAACGACCACTGCCACGACGTGGTCTACAACAACGAGGGCCGCAAGAAGAATGCCATCTATGTGCGCCACGGCGAGAAGCTGGTGTTTGGCGAGAACAATGAGTTCGGACTGGTGCAGCAGGGCTTTGGCCTGAAGGTGGTGGAGATAGGCAAGGATGGCTACACGCTGGACGACGTGCTGGTGCATGACGCCCACTGCGAGGACAATACCCTGCAGCTGAAGCTGGCCATGATGACTCCCGAGGACGGATTCCCCATTGCCCTGGGTGTGATTCGCGACGTAGAGGCTCCTACCTACAACGATGCCGTCTATGCACAGTTGGAGGAGGTCAGCAGCCAGAAGAAGTATCACAACTTCGCCGAACTGTTAGAGACTAATGACATCTGGGAGGTGAAATAAACTGCCGCACGGCAAACCAGCAGTGTAGCAGGAAAGTCTGAATGGCGCCGTAGTGGCGCTGCATCACAAGGTATCGTTCGCGGAGCGATGCCTTGTGATTTTTTGTGGTGGCACCTTCGTCCAGGTAGTTGGCCACCACCATGTCGGTGCCTTGCAGCGACAGTCCCAGGCGCTCCGTCTCCTGCATGACGCGGATGCACCAGTCGACATCGGCCGAGAAGCGGTAGCGCAGGTCGTACTGCAGGTTCTTCGCAATGTCGGTACGGGCATAGAAAGCCTGGTGGCAGACCACCATGCCCTGGCGGAAGGAACGCCATGTCAGGTTCTTGGGCGGCTGCAGACGGCGGTGGTGCAGGAAACGGCCCTCGGCATCGACAATGTCGGTATGGCCGTAGAGCACGCCCGGCAGCTCGTCCGTGGGCAGTTCTGAGAGCCGGCAGCGGTGGGCTATCTGCTCCAGGGTGTCGCTGGCCGGAAAGCTGTCGCCGGCATTCATGAAGACGATGTAGTCGCCAGAGGCCTGTGTCAGTCCCTTGTTCATGGCGTCGTAGATACCATGGTCGGGCTCTGACTGGATGATGACCTGATGGCCTTCGGCCGAAGCGTCCGACTGCTCCTTGTAGGCCATGGCCATGGCCAGTGTGCCGTCTGTTGAGGCCCCGTCAATAATCAGGTGCTCCACATCCTCATAGGTCTGGTGCAGCACGCTGTCGAGTGTGCGCGGGAGCACGCCCTCAGCGTTGTAGGTGATGGTGACAACGGTGAATCGTATCATGGCGCTATAGTTTGTAGTGCTTCAGGGCAAGAGCCTCGTTGTACAACTCAGTGTATTCCAGGGCAACGCTTTGTTGCGAATAGCAGCGTGCCACCTTCATCACAGCTTGACGGCTCAGCGCTTCATAGTCGGCCTCGAAGAGCACCCAGTGGATGCCCTCGGCCAGGTCGGCGGCATCGCGATAGCGGGCAACATAGCCGTTTTTCTGGTGGTCAATCTCTTCAGGTATGCCCCCTACCTTGAAGCCCACGCAGGGCACACCGCAGGCCATCGCCTCCATGATGGTGTTGGGCAGGTTCTCTGACAGTGACGGCAGCACGAACAGGTCTACGGCGTTGTAGATGTCGGCAATGCGCTGCTCGTCGCTGACATAGCCAAGGGGGAATGTCTTGAAGGGCAGTTCTCCGGCCACATCCTCAGCATGGCCGCCGAGGATGGCAATGGCGGTGTTCTCCCTCATGTCGGGATGCTGCTCAGCCAACTGCTTGCAGGCTTCCGTGAGGTAATCCATGCCTTTGTAGCGGTTGGTCACACGCTGCGACACAAACAGTATCAGGCGGCAATCGTTGGGGAGTCCTAAGCGTTGGCGCGAGGCGGCCTTCTGCCCTGTTTTGTAGATGCGGGTGTCAATGGGGTTGGGTACACAGGCCGTCTTCTGTCCGCGCAGCAACGCACTCTGCCGGGCCTCTGCCTCTAACCAGCGGCTGCATGCTACGAAGGTGATGCCGTGGTCTTGCAGGATGTTCTGTTTGCGTCGCCAGATGCGAGCGGCAAGGTCGTTGGAAGAGCCGCCGCCAGGCAGGTTCTTACAGTGGTGACAGGCTGTCTTGAACTGGTTACAGCCCAGTGTCAGGTGGCAGATGGCGGTGGCCGGCCACATATCGTGCATGGTCCAGACGACGGGCTTGCCGCTGCCAAGAATCTTACGGATGCCGTTCAGCGATAGCATGCCCTGATTGATCCAGTGCAGATGAATGATGTCGGCCTCACGAAATTCCGGCAGCCGGGTGATGTCGGTGCCGGCATTGGCAATGTCTATCTCAAAGAGACGCTTTTTGTTGAAGTGCAGGTGTAGGAAGATGACGAACCGTTCCCAGAGGAAGGCCCATTGCTGGCGCCACTGTCCCTTGAGCCCCACCACGGTCAGGCTGTCGCTCTGCTTGTCGCGCACCAGCATCTTGGCCTTCACACCGTGGTTGTTCAGCGCGTCCATTAGCCGGCGGGCGGCCACCGCTGCCCCTCCCGTGCGCTCGCTTGTACTTACTATCAGTACCCTCATGGCTCTTCTGGCTTAGTCATCCTGCTTGCCTTTGCTTTTCAGCAGAGGTTCGATGTTCTCGCGCAGCATCTCCTTGTCGAAGGTGAACACATGGCCCAATACGCCCACGGAAAGTGTTTTTTCTTTGTCGCCCAACTTGATGCTGGTAGTGTTTAACACATAGTAGTTGTGCTCCTTCAGTTGGGTATCCAGCAGCAGCTTGACCGTCCTGACAATGACATTCTGACCCACACGTGCAAACAGGTTGGTTCCAAACTTGCTCTGCGACTCTTCCTGTACGTATTCCTCAACCACAGCCAGCATGGCCTCCTTGTGGGCCTCTTTGCTGGGGCATGTCAGTACCATCAGGATGGCCGTGAGCAGCACGATGACTATTGCTAACAGTTTCTTCATACGCTTGTTTTAGTTTGTGTGGGCAAAGGTACTTAAAAAAAACGATATAGGCACTGTTTTAGTAAAAAGATTCACTGTTTGCGGACACAATCCTTTGATTTACGTCAAGAACAACGTAGTTTTATGTTTTTTCCATGCTGAAAGTCTTGTGTGATTCCAAAAATCGTCGTACCTTTGCACCGTCGAAAGACAAAAGGTTAATAGATTGTTTTAGGTTAGTAGTAATATTTATAGTTTTAGGTTTTTAGTTATTGGTAAAAGAAAGTTTTCAACTGTAGGATAACAGGTGGCCGTCGTGAGACATCCATTTAAACTTTCAAATTTTTAGCCCTTGTGGGCTGAAAATTTCTTTTAGAGAAAAGGATTTTTAGTTAAACATAGGCTTGTTCCGCTGTTGCTCGCGAGAGTTGCAGCGGACTTTTTTTTGCTGTCTCCGTTCAGAACGGAGAGATGGTGACACCAAAAAGCATGTGAGCCGTCTGCAGGTAGGGGTTGGCGTTCACTTCAGCGAAGACGGGCAAATGCATGACGCCCAGGTCCAGAGTCTTCGTGGCTCGTACGGAGGCCATGACACAAGTGGGGCCGTCGGCATAATAGTAGTTCTTCATGCGTTTGGTGCTCTCAGTAGTGGTGCCTTCGCTAATCACATCGAGTTGGCCTGCACTTTCATAGAATGTGCCGCCGACGCCGATGTTCCAGTCAAGTCCGCCCAGTTTGAAGGGGATGTCCAGTTGGGCATAGGAGGAATAGGCCCTTTCACCCGAAATCTTGAAGTCGTTGCCCCAGAAGATGGTGTAGAGTTGCAGACTGCCGTACTGACAGGTGTAGCCTATGTTGGCTTCAAACTGGTGGGCGCCTTTCTTGTCGTAGTGGAAGTAACGGTCGTTCTTGTCGATGCCGCTCACCCAATAGTCAATAACACCAATGTTGAATCCGAATTTTTCGTAACTTAAAGTCACGTCCAGTTCTTTGTCTTCCGACGTTTCCAGGCCTGCATTGCCTTCCAGCTTCAGCTTCAGTCCTTTCCAGCTGATGCTGGCTTCGGGCTGTATGGATATGCCGCCCTTGTCCTGTCCACGCCACACGTAATGGCTCACCACATCGGCATCGATGTAGGCATCAACCTTGTTGCTGGTCTCCTCCTGTGCATGTGCCTGCGTGAGAGGCGACAGTGCCGCTACGGCCACGATCATTGTTTTCAGAAATTTGTCCATTGTCTTGTTGTTATGATAATTTATTTAAGGTTCGGAGAAAAGCACCTGTATGATGGTCTGGCCAACGGCTTGCAGGGTACCTTTGTCAATGTGTTGCATATCGTCACTAACGGTGTGCCACGTGGGACCAAAGGAGCTGGCCTGGCAGTCCGGGTAGTAGGGGATGATGTCGATACAGGGAATCTTTGCCCGTTCGTTGACGGGCAGGTGGTCGTCAGTAATCATGCCACCCTCCGACTTCGGGAAGAAACTGCCGTAGCCGATGGTCTCGGCAGCGTTCCACACCCGCTTGACGACGTCGGGGGCATAGGTCATGGAGACACCTTCCTGAAAGAAACGGGTCCCTTGGCCGCCAACCATGTCGAGCAGAATGCCGTAGCGTGCGGTGTAACCTTCACGGTGGAGGTTGGAGGCCCAGTACTGGGCACCTAATGCCCATGTGTCGGCATCGCCCTGCTGGCTCTCTGCCCATTGTGGTGTGCCCCAGTCCTCTGCGTCGAAGCAGATGAAGTCAACGCCGATGCCCAGCGTGTCGGTAGCCAGCAGGCGGGCTATCTCCAGCATGACGGCCACCCCGGAGGCGCCGTCGTTGGCCGCCATCACCGGCCGTCGGTGGTTGGCTTCGTCAGGGTCGTTGTCGGCCCATGGCCGGCTGTCCCAGTGGGCGCAGAGCAGGATGCGCTCCTTTTGTTGCGGCTTATAGGCGGCAATGATGTTGGTGCTCTTCAGCTGCGTGCCGTCGTAGCCTTTCAGGCTGGCCTGCTGCAGTGTCACGTCCATGCCGTATTGTCTGAACTTGTCGGCAATCCACTGTGCGCAGCGCTCATGGGCCTCGCTGTTCATGATTCGCGGACCGAACGCGCACTGCTGCTCACAGAACCTGTAGGCAGAGTCGGCTATGAAGGCCGGACCTACGGGCATGGCCTGGACTGTTTGTTCCGTACTGGTTTTCTTACTGCCGCCGCATGCCAGTAGCAGCATGGCGGTCATCAGGAAAAGGCAATTTTTCATGTTTTCAATCTCTCATCTTCTGAACTTGTGACATGACGCGCAGGAAGTTTCCGCCCCAGATTTTCTGGATGTCGCGCTCGCTGTAATGGCGGGCCAGCAGCTGGCGTGTAAACTGCAATAGCTCTGACGAGTCGCGCAGACCGCAGATACCGCCGTCGCCGTCGAAGTCGGTGCCAAGCCCCACATGGTCGATGCCCATGACGCTGATGGCATGCTCCAGATGGGCGATGGCATCGAGGATGGTGGCGTCGCCGTCCTTCACTAAGAAGCCGTTATAGAGTGTCACCTGCATGACGCCCCCGTGGGCTGCCAGACGGTGCATCTGGTCGTCGGTGAGGTTGCGCGGATGGTCGCAGAGGGCACGGCAGCTGGAGTGGCTGCAGACGATGGGTGTCTGGCTGATGTCCAGTGCATCGTAGAACGATTTCTCGGCAGCATGGCTCAGGTCGACCATGAGTCCGAGGCGGTTCATCTCGCGGATGACCTGTTCGCCGAAGCGGCTGACACCCCCGTGGGTGTTGCATCCGCGGGCAGAGTCGCACAGGTCGTTGTCGCCATTATGGCACAGGGTGATATAGACCACGCCGCGGTTGGCAAAGTGCTGCACGTTCTGCAGCAGTCCGCCTAAGGCCAGTCCGTTCTCTATGCCGAGCATGATGCTCTTCTTGCCCTGGCGCTTGTTCTCGTACAGGTCGCCGGGGGTGCGGGCCAGTGCAATGTAGCTGGCATTGGCGCTTACAATCTCTTCTATCTTGTCGAAGATGAGGTCGGCGTATTCTGTCGGCGTCGTTACGTCGAAGTCAACTTTCGAAGAGAAGGTCTCGCCAATCTTAGGCTGCGGCAGGTAGCTCACCATGATGGTGGCATCCTGGCGTCCCTCGGTCATCTTGTGCAGGTCGACGAGGATACGCGGGTCGCGCTGGTCGAAGTGGATGCCTTGTGGAAACAGCATCGGTGTGTCGCAGTGGGTGTCGAGTGTCAGCACGCGGTTGTGCAGTTCCTGTGCCTGGCGGTAGGCCTTTGCCTCGCCGATGAGCCATCTGAACAGAGGCTGGCTGTCGTCGCCCATGCATTCTGGGTGCCACTGTACGCCAATAATGCTCTTCATCTCCGTGCTCTCCATGGCTTCTACCGTACCGTCCTTGGCCCTGGCAGTAATGCGGAACAGGCTGCCTGGCTCGCTGACGGCCTGGTGGTGGAAGGAGTTGACGTAGAGTGTCTGTTGGCTGAAGATGGTCTCAAGCAGACTGCCAGCCTCGATGTCGACGGTATGGGTAGGCTCAGAGCGGTCGGCATCCTGTGAGTGCTTTACGGTGGTAGCCTCGATGTCCTGACACACCTTCCCCCCGAGAGCCACGGCCAGTGTCTGTATGCCGCGGCAGATACCGAGGATGGGCATCTGCCGGTTGTAGGCCAGGCGGGTAATGAGCAGTTCGGGCAAGTCGCGCTCTTGGTTAATGCCATGCAGTCCTGGCACGGGCTCTTCGCCGCACCAGAGGGGGTTGATGTCGCTTCCGCCGCTCAGCAGGAGGGCATCTATATGGTCAAGGGTGCCCATCAGCACGTCCTTGTCTGTCGAAGGGGGAATGACGAGCGGTGTACCGCCGGCGCGTATGACCGAGTCATAGTAGCCCCGTCCCAGCTTGCAGGTCAGGTCCTCGTAATTGCCGGTGATGCCAATCACTGGCTGGCGGCTTGCAGCGGGGAAATGCGCATAAACCTGGTTAAGGGTGGCTTGCAGGTCAAAGTGCCTCATCATTCTTTACCTCTATTTCGCGCTTGATACTCTGTTCCAGTGATATGAGGGTCTCTGTGGATACCACGCCGTGGATGCCCTGCAGCTTGCCGTTGAGCAGTTCCATCAGCTGCTCGTTGTCGCGGGCGTAGAGTTTCACCAGCATGGTATAGGGGCCGGTGGTGAAGTGGCATTCTACCACTTCAGGAATATGCTGCAGCTCTTCGACCACGTTTTTATACATAGAGCCTTTCTCCAGGCTGATGCCCACGTAGGTGCAGGTGGAGTAGCCCAGGCTTTTCGGATTCACGTCGAAGCCGCTGCCGGTGATGACGCCGGCCTCAATAAGGTGTTGTACGCGCTGGTGGATAGCAGCTCGCGACACGTTGCACTCGGCAGCCACATCCTTGAACGGTATGCGTGCGTTCTTTGACAAGATGCTTAGGATTTTCTTGTCCAGATTGTCAATTTTTTCCATGAATTCTCTGGTTATGTTACAATTTGTCAGCAAAAGTAAGCATTTAAACTGAATTATGCAACAAAAACGGTGGAAAAAATAAAAAAGTGTGCCACAATTGTGGCACACTTGTCAGAATTTCATTATTTCTTGCCTTTCCTGGCAGGCTTCTTCCCCTTGGCTTTGACAGGGGCGGCCTTGGCAGGCTCTTCTGCCTTGTCGCCGACGATGCTCACCAGCTCAACATCGAAAATCAGGGCCGAGTAGGGCTTGATGCTGCCGGTGTTACGCTCGCCGTAGGCCAGCTGCTGGGGGATGTACAGCTGCCACTTCGACCCCACGGGCATCATTGTCAGAGCCTCTGTCCAGCCCTTGATAACCTGGTCGGGACGGAACTCGGCGGGCTTGTCACCATGCTTGGCTGAGGCGTCGAAGACGGTGCCGTCAATCAGGCGGCCTTCGTAGTTCACCTGTACCTTATCAGTCATCTGCGGCACCTGACCCTCGCCCTTGACCAGCACCTTATACTGAAGGCCGCTGGCCGTGGTGATGACGCTGTCCTTGGTGGCGTTCTCCTTCAGGAACTGTTCGCCGGCACGGCGGTTCGGACCCCACAGCTTCTCCTCCTTGGCCTTCTTGTCGGCTTCCTGCTTCTGCTTGAAGTAGGTTTCGGCGTCGGCCACTTTGAAGTGGGTGGTGTCCTGCTTCAGGGCATCGGTGAAACCGCGGTACAGCAGGTCGGCCTCGATGGAGTCGGGCGTGTCCTTGAACTCATTGGTAATGCCGGGTATCATACGGGTCTTCACCTGGTTGGCAATCTCAACGCCGGCAATACGGGCCTTGGCTTCGGGATTGTCACCGGCCTTGATGGTCTCCTCGAACGACTTCAGGAAGATGGCAATCTGAGCTGTGTCGATGCCGTGCTGCTGCTTCAGGAAAGGCAGCAGACCATTGGTAATAGACATGCCGGCAGCATAACTCACAGAGTCAGAGCTGCTCTTCAGTTCAACGGGAAGCACCACGGGTGCTGCCTCTACCTCTTTCTTCTTTTTCTTCTTTGCATCAACTGTGCAAAAAGAAGCACTCGCCACGACGGCGAGTGCTAAAAGGATGACCTTCTTCATGATTACTTAGCGGGGTTTACCTCTAACAGTTCAATCTTGAATTTCAGCACAGAGAAGGGCTTGATGATACCCTGCTGACGCTCAGCGTAAGCCAGTTCCTGAGGAATGTAAACCTCCCAGATAGAGCCGGCAGGCATCTTGGTCATGGCATCGGTCCAGCCCTTGATGGTCTGGTTGCAACGCAGCTTGATGGGCTCGCCGCGCTTGTAAGAGCTGTCGAATACAGAGTCGTTGAGCAGACGGCCCTCATAGTGGCACTTCACCAGTGAGGTGTCGGCAGGAATGGCACCGGTGCCCTCCTTGATGATACGATACTGTACGCCGCTGGGCAGAGTGACCACGCCTTCCTTCTTGCCGTTCTCAGCCAGGAACTTCTCGCCCTCGGCCTTGTTCTCGCCGTAGGTCTTCTCCAGCACGCGGGCCTTGATCTCACGCATCTTGGTCTGGGCTACTGTCTGAGCCTGCTCCATAGTCATGATACCCTGCTTGCCGGTGGTGCCGCTGATAAAGCCGGCCATGAAGTTCTTCATAGAGATGGTCTGGGTAGAGTCATCGCCAAACACTTCCTGGTTGATGCCCTTCATCATTTGGTTGGCAATCTGCTGGCCAATCTGGATACCGGCATAGTAAGCAGCCTTCTTCTTGTTGTCGCCAGCGTTGGCACCCTCGGTCAGACCCTTGATAAACTCACCCATGTAGGTGGTGTCCATGCCGACGCGGTCAACGAGATATTCCTTCAGACCCTGAGTCTGAGCCATACCAACGGCGTAGCTCATCGAGTCGACATCGCTCTTCAGGCTGGCCTTCGGAGCACCGTTGTTGCATGCTGTGAAACCAGCAGCTACGATAGCCATAGCGGCTACGATAGATAATTTTTTCATTTCTTTTTTTTGTTATTTGTCGTTGTTACGTTATTACATTATATCTTTATGACGTTATTACATCACCTGAATCAGTTCAACGTCGAAAATAAGCGCTGCGAAGGGGGGAATGGAGGCACCGGCACCACCCTCGCCGTATGCCAGGCGGTAGGGGATGAAGAAACGGTACTTGGCTCCTTCCTGCATCAGCTGCAGGCCCTCTGTCCAGCCGGCAATCACCTGCTGCAGGGGGAAAGTGGCGGGTTCGCCGCGCTGAACGCTGCTGTCGAACACTGTGCCGTCAATAAGGAAACCTTCATAGTGGCATTTCACGGTGTCCTTGGCCGACGGCTTCTTGCCGTTGCCTTCTTTCAGCACCTGGTACTGCAGACCGCTGGGCAGTGTGATGATACCGTCTTTCTTGGCATTTTCGGCCAGGTATTTCTCGCCGGCCTCCTTATGGACCTTGCCTGCCTCAGCACGCTGGGCATTCATGGCCTTCTCTTTTTCTGCAAAATACTCCTGCACAATCTGCTGTGCGTCGCGGTGCTGAACTTTCAGTTCGCTGCCGCTGATGACGTCCTTGATGGCCTGTGCAAAATCGTCGATGTTCAGGTCCTGGGCACCCATTTGTGCCAGTTGCTGACCAATGCCCAAACCTAAGGCGTAACTTACTTTATCCATGCTTTCTTAATAATAATAATGTGTAATTCTCAAAAATCGGCGCAAAGTTACTCATTTTCTTTCATTTAACGTCCATATTTGCAAATTTTCACTTATTTTAGCGCACCTTGTACCTATATTATATAGAAAATAAGTAGCACCTCTAGCACCCGACACTTATCTCTTTGAGAATCAGGCCCCTCCGAACGTGGCGACCTAACACCTATCTAACACCCAAGGTAGCACCCGGAATGTCTCCCAGCCTCTGACAAAAATTTCCACACTGGATTTTTTCGTCAGAGGCCGGGATTTTTTGCTGTCCAGCCTGAACGCTGAAATATCACTTCTGTGGCTGTGGGTGCTACCTCGGGTGTGACTTAGGTGCTACTTGGCAGGCGTTGAAAGGTGTTGAAAATCAAGTAGATAAGTTTCGGGTGCTAGAGGTGCTACTTATTTTTTGCTTACCCTAGGACGATGTTCTCTACTTCGACGGGCTCATGCAGGAAAATTTGTGCCGACTCCTTGAACTTTTCCGGATTCTCAGTCGTCAGATAGCGGACGCTGTGGCCCCGGGAACATTTCTGCTCAATGGCGGGATGCTTTTCGAAGTAGCATTGCAGGCTGTCGGCCACATACTCGCCCTGCGGGATGACACGCACACCGGCCGGCAGATATTTCAGAATCTTGGGCATCAGCAGCGGGTAGTGGGTGCAGCCCAGGATGAGGGCATCTATCTGAGGGTCCAGATGCATAATCTGGTCAATGCGCTTCTTCACAAAGTAGTCGGCACCGGGAGAGTCGGCCTCGTTGTATTCTACCAGCGGCACCCAGAAAGGGCAGGCAACGCCTGAAACGGTAATGTCGGGCCACAGTTTTTGGATTTCCAGATTGTAGCTTTCGCTCTTGATAGTTCCTTCCGTGGCCAGGACCCCCACATGGCGGCTTGCCGTGAGCTGTCCGATGATCTCGGCGGTGGGGCGTATGATGCCAAGCACACGGCGCTCAGGGTCCCACTGTGGCAGGTCGTGCTGCTGGATGGTACGCAAGGCTTTGGCCGATGCCGTGTTGCAGCCTAAGATAACCAGATGGCACCCCATCTCGAAGAGCCGCTGTACGGCCTGGCGTGTAAACTCGTACACCACATCGAACGAGCGCGGTCCGTAAGGTGCCCGTGCGTTGTCGCCCAGATAGAGATAGTCGTACTGGGGCATCAGCTGGCGTATGCCATGCAAGATGGTCAGTCCACCATAGCCGCTGTCGAAGACGCCGATGGGACCCGGTAGTGACTGGAGTCCATGAACCATGTCCTATTGTTTGTTTGTCAGTTGTTCAATGACCTTTTCACTGATGTCTTCACCCATCTCGGGGTTGATGAAGGGCACGGCGTTGGCATCGGTGTTGAGGATAAAAGCATAGCCGTTTTGGCGACCGACGGCGGCCAGGGCCTCTGCCAGCCGGGCTTTCAGCGGCGCCATTGCATCGGCTTCGGCTTTCTGCAACAGCTGCCTGCTCTCAGCCTTGAAGGCAATGTTACGCTCTAACAGTTCCTTCAACTCAGTCTGTCGCTTACGGAGAATGGTCTCGGGAAAGTCGCGCTGACCCTCTAAAAACTCCTCGTACTTCAGGTTGAAGTCCTGCTCCACCCGCTTCAACTCGGCCTCATACTGTGCCCGCATTTCTGCCATCGTCGTCTGCACCAGGGCGTAGCCGGGCATGTTCACCAGGATGCTGTCGTAGCTGAGATAGCCGTAGCGGAACACCCGTGTGCTGTCCTGCCCATGCACAACAGCCATGCAGGCGCAGCAGCATATCAATAGTATCAGTCTTTTCATATCGTCTGTTAGTTTACTCTTGATTAATCGCCTGCAAAGTTACAAAACAATCTGCATACCACCAAAGCACCGCCTTTCTTTTAGCATCTTTTTTGTGTATTTCCATCTGTGCCCGCATTTGTCACTCCCCAAAAAAAGAGGGTGCAAAAATGGATGCACCCTCTTTATCTCGTCAGAACTGTCGGCTGTTTACTTCAGTCCGAGCTTCTGCTTCACCTGAGCGGTGACGTCGGTAGACAGGGTGGTGCTGATATACGGGATGCCGGCACCCATCTCCATGACATAGACGTAGCCGCCAGCCTGGCCGACAGCCTTGATAGCGTCGAGCACCTTGGTGGTGATGGCCTGCATCTTCTCCTGTTGAGCCTTGGCAAGGGCCTGCTGGTTGTCCTGATAGCTCTGCTGAATCTTCTGGTACATGTCCTGCAGTTCCTGCTGGCGGCGCTGCTTGATGTTGTCGGGCAGGGTGGCCTGCTCCTTCTCGAAAGCCTCGCCCTTCTTCTGCAGTTCGTCCTGCATCGACTTCAGGTCGGCCTCATACTGGCTGGTCAGAGCTTCAATCTCGGTCTTGGCCTTGTTGTATTCTGGCATGGCCTGGATAATCTCTTGAGTGTTCACGTGGCCGAACTTGGCCTGTGCGTTGGCGGTGGTGAAACCGCAGATGGCGCAGATAGCGCAGATGATAAACTTTTTCATTTTTGCTTTATTTTTTTGGGGTTGTTTTTTTGATGGGGCTCATGGGGCTTATGGGGCTTATGAGCCTTATGGGTTAGTGGGAATAGCCTAGCTTCTGCAGCACCTCGTTGCTGATGTCAATCTTCGGCGAACCGAAGATGATGCCGCTGTCGCTGGCGCGGTCTAACACTAGCTGGTAGCCGCGCAGGTCGCTGATATCCTTGATGGCGTTGTAGATCTCGTCCTGGATGGGCGACATCAGCGAGGTGCGCTTCTTGAAGAGCTCACCCTCTGGTCCGAAGTACTTACGCTTCAGTTCAGCGGCCTGTTTCTCTTTCTCCATGATAGCGTCCTGCTTCGCCTTCTTCTGTTCGGCCGACAGGAACACCAGCTCGTTCTGGTAGTTCTTGTACAGGGTCTGGGCCTCCGTGGTGAGGGCGTCCACCTCTGCCTGCCATTTCTTCGATACCTGCGCCAGTTGCTCGTTGGCACGCTCATAGGCCGGCACGTTCTTCAGGATATAGTCCATGTCTACCAGGGCAAACTTCTGCGCCCTTACAGGGCTAATGAATAATGAACAATGAATAATGAATAATGCCATCAGCATGATCCATCTTGTGCTCATTATTCCCTTATCAATCCTATTTAATCTCATATTCCCAAAACGTTATTTGTTATTTTTATTCTTTATTCATTATTCATTATTCATTAGGGCGAAGCCCGCTTAGAACTCCTGACCCAGCACGAAGTGGAACTGGCTGCCGCCCTTGTTCCAACCGCCGCTGGTGTACACCTTGTCGAAGCCGTAGGCCCAGTCGATACCCATCAGACCCACCATAGGCAGGAAGATGCGCACACCAAGACCGGCCGATTTCTTCAGGTTGAAGGGGTTGATCTTCTTCAGGTCGGCCCAGGCGTTACCGCCCTCTAAGAAGCCGAGACCGTAGATGGTGGTGTTGCCCAGCATGAAGGGATAGCGCAGCTCCAGTGTGAAGCGGTCGTAGGCGTAGGCATTGTTCGACGTGCGGCGACCCGTCGACTCAGTGTAGGCTGCCGACGTGGAGATAGAGCCGTTGTCATAGCCGCGCAGACCGACGGTCTCTTCAGCATAGCTGTAGCTGTAGCCACTCATGCCGTCGCCACCGACATAGAAGGTCTCGAAAGGCGACTTCTTGTCGCTGTTATAGGAGCCTAACAGGCCCATCTCTACACGGGTCATCAGCACGAAGCATTTCTGTCCGCCTGTAAGGGCTGTGTAGGTGCGCGACTTGAACTTCCACTTGTGGTATTCAATCCACCGGTACATGTCCTGTAGTTCCTTGTCGTAGTTGGCTGATGTGGAGTTGAGGGCCAGGTTGGCATAGTCCTTGCCGTCGAAGAGTGACCAGGGCGGCGTCATCGTCAGCGAGAGCAGGAACTCAGAGCCACGGCGCGGGAACAACTGGTTGTCGGTAGATGTACGCGACAGCGTCAGACCGAGGTTCAGGTTGTTACAGTTACCGTTGGAGATATAGAAGTAGTTCCAGTCGCGCAGCATGTAGCGGGTGTAGCCGAGAGTGGCCATGAACTGGAAGTAGTCATCGGGCCAGCGCAGACGCTTACCCCAGCCGACGGTGGCACCAAACATGCGGATGTTCTTGTCGTCGTCGAGCATCGACTCGTAGTTGTAGGC
>CAMYZO010000010.1 GCA_947303855.1 uncultured Prevotellaceae bacterium | reverse complement strand
AATGAAAGACTTACGGCAAAACAATTACATAATTATGCTGAACTTGCGGTGTCTGAACAAATTGACCGTATAGAAAGAAACTTCCCGCGAAAACGTAAGTGGTATCATCTTTTTCATAAATAAGCCATTCTTTTTGATGAAACATCATCGCATTCCGTTAAATGTCCAGTCCATCCGCCTGGCCGTAGCATAAGAAACAGGCTCGCCCCATTTGGAGTTGGCCGTAATAAAATGGAGTGATTCCCTAATTGTGGTTTTGACTCTTTTGAAGACGTAAATGAAAATGGAAGCGAATGCTCTGCCAGTTTGGGCTATCTGTTCGTCAAATAGGGTCTTTAGGAGATGTGCAAACTTATTTGAAGTATTTGATAAAAAGAAAATAAAAATGATGACTCTTTTGTTGACAGTTCTTCTTTCTATACTCTTTGCTTTAAAGTCAGATGCGCAAAATGTGATGCGGATAAACTACAGAGATGGTAGTGTGTATGAAGTTCCAGTAGATCGTATCGACAGTGTCTCATTTGTTAAAAAGACTACGGAGTCGAATGATGTCACTTTGGTCGGCGAGTGGCTTTGGGGAAGCAGAGAGAAAGGGTACTATGAAGTTTTGACTTTCAACAACGACAGAACTTATACTGGCTATGATTACTATCTGGAATTTGGTTTTGACACATGGACATACGGAACCTACATGGCTAATGGCATTTTGTTGAACTTATGGTCCAGTGGTTATGGCTATCGTCGCATGTATAGATGGTTCGTGTCTGCTCTAACAGAAAACGCATTGGAAGTTATGACTCAGATGGGTGGCTTTACTTACTATCGCGTACAACCTGAAATATATTCATTGAAGATAGGAGAAGAATCGTATGAATGTTTAGCCGGTGATTATTATGTATTTACTGATGGAGTAAAGGTTTCTGACAATATGGGACGGTTGAAAGGGATTGTTGAGGGTACGTCATATATGTTGAAGTATGATGCAAAGGCAGCTCTTATAATGGCTTATAAAGTGATTGTTGAAAAATGAATTGTCTGATGTAGCCCCACACATCGAGTTGTTCCATGCTATTTCGTATAAAAAGGAAATGGAAAAACAAAGACGTGGATTTGGCAGTTTGGCGGAAAATGCTTATCTTTGCCCCAAAATACGAAGGTTATGGAACAGACGGAGACAAAAGAGCGCGGCTATGCTGTGGGTGTACAGGAGTTCGACTGGATTCGTGAGCGTGGTGCGGTGTATGTAGACAAGACAGCGTATGTATGGAGGATGGTGATGACGGAGGCCAAGTATTTCTTCCTCAGCCGTCCTCGCCGTTTCGGCAAGTCGCTGCTGTTAGACACGCTGCGCTGTTATTTCGAAGGCCGCAAGGAACTGTTCGAGGGGCTTTGTATATATAATAAGGAGAAGGAGTGGAGGAAGTATCCCGTTATCCGGCTCGATCTCAGCAACGGCAAGTACTTTGAGAAGGATCTTGTACACGGTACCTTCAACGCCATTCTGGAACAGCAGGAACGGAAGTTCGGCATCACCGACCCTAAAGATCCGACGAATTACGATGCGCGTCTGACCAATATGATAGAGACGGCCTACGCCCAGACTGGCGAGAAGGTGGTGATACTCATTGACGAGTATGACGCGCCGATGCTCGACAGCATTAACGACCCGGACTTGCAGGACTATATCCGTAACCGGGTGCGCAATCTGTTCTCGCCGCTGAAGGCTCAGTCGCAGTACCTGCGTTTCGTGTTCCTGACAGGCATTTCGAAGTTCTCTCAGCTGTCGGTGTTCAGCGAGTTGAATAACCTGCAGCAGCTGACCTTTGACCCCAACTACGAGGGCATCTGCGGCATCACCGAGGAGGAACTGCTCACGCAGCTCAAACCCGACATCGAGTTGCTGACGGCGAAAATGAATAAGCTCTACAAGCGCTGGAACCTTCACTACAGCTATGATGATGTCGTACTGCACCTGAAGGAGATGTACGATGGCTATCACTTTACGAAGAACATGACCGACATCTACTGTCCGTGGAGTCTCGTTAACGCCTTTGTCATGGGTGACATCATGAACTTCTGGTTCTCTACGGGCACGCCGACGATGCTTGTCAACGTGATGCGCGAGCACAACATCAGCCTGCAGCAGATAGAGCATTTCCAGGCCACCATCGAACGCTTCGACGCTCCCACGGAGCGTATCGGCGATCCTATTCCCGTACTGTTTCAGAGCGGCTACCTGACGTTGAAGGACTATAACCCCCTCTTGCGGAAATTCACCCTGGGCTTCCCCAACGGTGAGGTGCGCGAGGGCTTTGCCAAGTCGCTGTACAAATATTACATGGAAGACTATGTGGGCAGCCAGGACACGTTGGGCAATGGCCAGGACTGCCGTACCATAGATGACTTCAAGGTTGTGAAGTTGAGGTAACCCCGTTCTTCAGCCAGCTGCCCCTGAAGAGGCGGGCGAGGAAGATGAGGCCACGGAAGGTCAGTTCGATGGCCATGGCCGTCCAGACACCGCGCAGACCGAAGCGCGGGGCGAGGGTGGCGGCCAGGGTGAGGCGGACGGCCCACATGGAGGTGAGACTCATGATGGCGGGCTTCAGGGTGTCGGCGGCTCCTATGAAGATGCCATTGCAGACGATGGAGGCGGCAAACATCGGCTCAGCCCAGGCTTCGATGCGCAGCGCCTGGGCACCTTGCGTGACGATGGCCTCGACGGGCGACATGAGCGCCATCAGCTCGGGGGCGAAGACCCACATCAGCGCACCCATCATGGTCATGACGGCAATGCCAAGGGCTACTGACATGTAGGCAAAGGAGCGTGTGAGCAGCCGCTGTCCGGCACCGATGCCCTGTCCGACGAGCGTGGTGGCTGCCTCGGCAATGCCGTAGCCGGGCATGTAGCACAGACTCTCGACGGTGATGGCCAGTGAGTTGGCGGCGATGGCCACGGTGCCCAGCGGTGCCACGATGATGGTGCTTACTATCTGTGCGCCGCCCATGAGCAGGTGCTGCAGGCCCATGGGAGCTCCAATTTTAAAGGCGGTCTTGACCACGGAGGATTCTATTCGAGGAAGGTGGAGGGAGAAACGAGGAAGGAGGAGGGTGGAGCGAGGAAGGGATAGCGGCGACTTGACGAGCAGGAACCATAGCATTAGGCCGGCGGTGATGAGCTCGGCCGCTCCCGTTCCCATGGCAGCACCGACGACCCCCATATCCATTATATATATAAATAGGTAGTTAAAGACGACGTCGAGCACGCACATCATGATGTTGAGCATTGACGGTATCTTCATGTTGCCCGAGCATTTCAGCATGGAGCCGGCCAGACCCTCCATCTGGAAGAAGATGCCGAAGATGCCGATGAGCATGAAGTAGAGCGAGGCGTCGCGGGCGATATCGGCCGAGCCGCCGAGCCAGTAGGGCAGGTGGGTGTGGACGGCTACGGCTGCCGTCATGAGCATGAGGCTCCACAGCAGGCAGCAGACGAGAGCCTGCCGTAGCACGCGGCGCGCGGCAGCGAAGTCGTTGGCGCCGATGAAGTGGGCCACCTGCACGGAGAATCCCATGTTGGCCGCCGACCCCAGTCCGCCCATGAGCCAGGTGGTCGTCTCTACCAGTCCGATGGCAGCCGTGGCGCGTTCGCCGAGGTGTCCCACCATGGCCGCGTCGATGAAGAACATGACGGTGGCTGAAATCTGAGCCAGTATGCTGGGCACGCTGAGGCTGACGATGAGCCTGAGCTTCTCGCCCCCAGTCATGGTGCGCCCTTCGCGTATATACGCCAGTAGTTGTTCGCTGTTTTTTGCCATGTTCCCTTTGCTGTAACGGCTTGCAAAGATACGAATTTTTTTATGAAACAAAAAGAAAAGTTCATGAAACATTATAATAATAGGTAATTACAAACAGAAAAGCCAATCGGACGTGTGAAAATGCCTGTTACGTGAATTATTAATACCTTTGCACCGAAATTGCTGACAACGGAAAACTATCAATAATCAAAATCTCACAAAAGTATGAAAACCGAAAGACAATTCTGGAAACGCGGCCGGCAGATGATGCTGGCAGCGGGCGTGCTGTTGGCCGGTTGCGGAACACTGCTGTCATGTCAGGAATACGACCTTGACGAGCGGACCCCTGACGGATGGGGGACGAGCATCTACGGGTGGCTTGACGAGCAGGGCAACTACACCAACACGGTGAAACTGATTGACGACCTGGGTTATCGTGACGTGCTGGGCAAGACGGGCTCGAAGACGCTCTTCGTGGCCGACGACGCTGCCTATGCCCGTTTCTTCAGCAACAACAGCTGGGGCGTCCGGAGTTACGGCGACCTGTCAGTCTCTCAGAAGAAACTGCTGCTCTTTGGCAGTATGATGGACAACTCGCTACAGCTGAACAACCTGGCCAACGTGCCGGGCAACCCGCCCATTGAGGGTGAGAGTATGCGCCGTTTCGCATCGACGTCGGAGTTTGACTCCGTAGCCGTGCTTACTGCCGACCGTATGCCTAACAACACCTACTGGAAGCGTTACCGTGAGTCGGGCAAGCCGATGGTGTGTATGACTGACAATTCGAAGGTGACGCTGCTGCAATTCATTGAGAAGATGCTCACTAACCGCCGCATCACCAACGAGGACTACGATTTCCTGTTCAACGGCACTACCAGCCGCAAAGCCGGCGATGCCAGCATTAATGGTGTGCAGGTGGCTGAGCCCAACATCAAGTGCTCCAACGGCTTTATCCACCGCATGGCCGAGGTGATTACCCCGTTGCCCAACATGGCAGAGGTCATCCGCTCAAAGGCCGATGCCAGCAGCTTCAACACACTGCTGGAGCGTTTCTGTGCCCCCTATCCCGACCTGCATCCCGACCAGGAAGGCTCGCTGACCATGCAGTATAACTTCCTGTACGAGAACAACCGGACCGACACCGTCTACCAGAAGCGCTTCTTCTCGCAGAAGTCGCAGGGTGGCGTTGCCCTGAGCATGTCGCCCGACAACGGCCCTGTGTCGATGCTGAAGTACGATCCTGAGTGGAATGCCTATTACTCCGGCGATGCCTCTACCGCCAATACCGCCATCCAGCGCGACATGGCCGTGATGATGGTTCCCAGCAACAAGGCTTTGGACGACTACTGGCAGACCGGAGCCGGCAGCATTCTGCGCGAGCAGTATAAGACGTGGGCTAACGTGCCCGACGAAGTGGTGGCCGAGCTTATCAACAACAATATGCTCAGCTCGTTCAGCATCTCCGTACCATCGAAGTTCAACAGCATCCTCAACGATGCCAACGACCCCATGGGCGTTGAGCTGGCAGCCATCGACTCCGTATGGCTGGGCTGCAACGGTGCCATCTATCTTACCAATAAAGTGTACTCGCCCACATCGTTCGTCAGCGTGCTCTATCCGGCCCTGACCAACGAGGGGATGAAGATACTCTACTGGGCTGCCCAGAAGTGCCGTTATAATGTGTACCTGAACTCACTGAACTCGCGTTATAGCCTCTTCATACCCAACAACAACGCCATGCTGCAGTACATCGACCCCGTCAGCTACGGCAAGTCCGAGACGCAGCTCTTCCGCTTCCACTGGGACGCATCGAAGGTGGCCAGTGCTAATCCTGATGATGAGGATGAGCGTGTGTGGGCCAGCATCTGGAACTATGACCCCGTTACTGGCGAGGTGGGCGACTCCATCGGAAAGGCCGACTTCTGGCAGATTAAGAACCGTCTGAAGGACATCCTTGACAACCATATCGTCATTGGCGACGTGGAGGACGGCCAGGAGTACTATCAGACCAAGGGTGGCACCTATCTGCGCATTGGCAACAGTGCCAACAACATCACCGTGGAGGGTAGCTACCAGATGGACAACGGCACACCGCTGCAGATATCCAAAGTCTACGACCAGACCAAGGAGGGTAACGGCAAGGCCTATATCCTTGACTCGGAGCCCATCATGACCACCCGCAAGAGCGTGATGGACGTTCTTGCCGAGTATGACGACTTCACCATGTTCCGTACCCTGTTGGAGAGCAGCGGACTGACTGAGAAGCTGCACGACAACCAGTGGTCAACGCCCACCGACAACCTCTCGGCGTTCAATACCTACCATTACACCGTTTATGTGCCCACCAATGAGAGTATTCAGCAGCTGATCAATACCGGCAAGCTGGCTACCTGGGAGCAGTACGAGGCCAACAAGGCAGCCGGCAATACCGCCCAGGCCGAGAGCGACTCGCTGGGCATTGTCAACTTCCTGAAGTACCACATCCAGGACAACTCGCTCGTGATAGGCGGCGGCACCGATGACGACGAGCATGAGACGGCACTTATTGATGCCGAGACTCACCGCTTCTACCAGCTGCGTACGATGCTCGACGAGAAAGGTCTTACCATCTGCGACAAGGCCACTACCGACTGGCTGACAGCCAACCCTTCCATGCGTGGCTCTGCCGAGTACAACAACCGTCTTGCCCACGTGCTGACTTCAACGGGTATTTTCAACCTGATGGCACGTGAGTATCAGTACAACACTGCCACGGCCAGGAATGCGTCGGAGATTCATACCACCTCTTCGGCTGTTATCCATTTGATAGACAAACCACTGTTAATTGAGAATTGATAATTGAAAATTGAGCATTATGATGAATAAAAGACTATTGAAATTCATGGGATTGGTAATTATCGGTTGTCAATTGTCAATTATCAATACCTATGCGCAGAAAGCGGGCGATATCATCAGTGGTACCGTGACCGATGCCTTCGGTCCGGTCATGATGGCCAATGTCGTTGAGGTTGATGCCTCCAACCGTATCGTGGCTTCTGCTCAGACCGACATGAGCGGTAACTTCTCGTTCAAGCTGAAGAACCCCAAGGACAAGCTGCGCGTGTCGTACGTAGGCTACAAGTCGCAGACATTGCCTATCAACAAAACCAAGTTCAGTATCAAGATGCAGGACGCCACCCAGATCAAGGAGGTGACGGTCACTGCCAGGAAGCGTGCGCAAGGCTCTGGTTTGGCCATCCCTGAAGATGAGATCTCGACCTCGCGCCAGAGCATCGACATGAAGGAGTTCGAGGGCCTGTCGTTCACCACCGTTGACGAGGCTCTGCAGGGACGTATCGCCGGTCTCGACATTGTGGCCGGTGGTGACCTGGGTAAGGGCACCTCGATGCGTCTTCGTGGTGTGTCGTCAATCAACGGAAGCAGCGAGCCTCTGATTGTCGTCGACGGCAACGTGTGGGAGAGCAACGTCAACAACTTCGACTTCTCCAACGCCAACGACGAGAAGTTTGCCGAGCTGCTCAACGTCAACCCCGAGGATATTGAGAGTATCTCCGTGCTCAAGGACGCTGCCGCCACCGCCATCTGGGGTTCGCAGGGTTCCAACGGTGTCATCGAGATCAAGACCAAGCGCGGTGCCCGTGGTAAGACGCGCGTCAACTTCAGTGCCCGTCTCACCGCCACCCATCAGCCCAAGGGTTACAATATGCTGAGTGGTGACGAGTACACCATGCTGCTCAAGGAAGAGTATTTCAACCCGCAGATGAGCGATGCCGCCAGCGACATCCCGGAAATCAACTACGACCCGTCGTTCTCAGAATATGAGATGTATAACAACAACACCGACTGGCTCGGCGAGGTCAAGAAGACCGGATGGCGCCAGAACTACTACCTCGCCCTGAGCGGTGGTGGTGAGAAGGCCAACTTCCGCGTCGGTGCCGGTTACGACCATGAGACAGGCTCCATCATCGAGCAGAAGCTCGACCGTTTCACCTCGCGTGTGAACCTCGACTACTTTGTCAGCGACCGCATCAAGATTGAGACCAACATCGCCCTGACCTACACCAAGAACAAGAAGAACAACGGCGACCTGCTGGGTATTGCCTACGTGCGTATGCCAAACCTCTCTGTCTACGAGCAGGACCGCTACGGCAACGACCTCGACGAGTACTACTCCATGCTGCCCACGGCCACTGAGGCCCTGAAGGACCAGCGCGACCGCATGAATCCCGTAGCCCTGGCCTATCTGGCCAAGAACAATGAGACGAGCTACAACATCACACCGGAGTTCAAGCTCAACTACCGTCTGCTGGGCCTCGACGACCAGCACCACCGTCTGGACTATGAGGGCAAGATTGTGTTCAACATCTTTAATAAATATGAGGACCAGTATATGCCTCTGGCCCTGAGCACCAAGGGATGGAACGATGCCGAGTCGAGCAACAGACAGTCGACGGCCAACCGTGTGGCATCTAACTCCGACAAGAGTCTGGGCGTAACTACTACCCACACCTTGACGTTCACCCCTCACTTCAAGAATACCGACCACTATCTGACCATGATGTTGCGCGGACAGCTTACCAGCGGTAATTCCTCGTCACAGCGCACCTCGCTCTACGGACTGCCCAGTGGCCGCATCCAGAGTACCGCCGCTGCAGGCATTATCGGTAACAGCTTCTCTACCGGTAGCGGACAGTGGCGCAGCATCTACTTCACCTATTCTGCCCACTACGCCTACAAGGGCCGCTACATGGTCGACTTCTCTGTACGCCGCGACGGCTCGACCAAGTTTGGCGATGACCAGCGATGGGGTAACTTCCCCGCCGTCTCGCTGCGCTATAATGTCAGCAAGGAACCCTGGTTCCAGAAGGCCCTGCCCTTCGTCTCGATGCTCTCCATCCGTCCGGGTTGGGGTGTCGTAGGCCGCCAGCCCGGCAGTGAGGGCCTCTTCTACAGTAAGTATGTCAAGGGTGCCGGCTACCTTAACGACGGTAGTGTGGCTCCGGCCAACATCCAGATGAAAAGCCTGAAGTGGGAGCAGAAGGAGACCTACAACATAGGTACCGACTTCGGATTCTTCAACGACCGCATCACCGGTAACGTAGAGCTGTACTGGCAGTACACCAGCGACCTGCTGATGGAGAGGCGCGGTATTCCCACCTCGTCGGGTTATCCCAACCTGGCCTACCAGAATGTGGGCGACATGAAGAACGTGGGATGGGAGTTCAACCTCAACGGCAACCGTATCATCAAGGCCGGCAAGTTCTCGGCCGACTTCAATGTCACCTTTGCTAACAACAAGAATACCATTACCGCCATGGACGAGACCTGTCTGGCCACTCTTAACGGCGAGTTCAACCGCCAGAACGGTTCTTACCTTACCCGTGTGGAGCTGAACACCGCCATGGGCAGTATCTACGGTTTCCGCTACAAGGGTGTCTATCAGTATAGCGACTACTCGGCGGTCGAGGTGCCCGGCGTCAGCGGCCCCAATGCCCCCGTGGCCCGCGATGAGAACGGCAACGTCATCGTCGACGAGAACGGCATGACCACCCCCATGATGTTCTGCTATGGCGGCACCAAGGACGAGTCGAAGGTGTTCCGAGGCGGCGATGCCATCTACGAGGACATCAACCACGACGGACAGATTGACGAGCTCGACATCGTCTACTTAGGCTCGTCACTGCCCAAGTTCACCGGCGGTTTCGGCTTCAAGCTCAACTTCGGACGTTTGACGTGGAACAATCAGTTCAACTTCCGCTATGGCAACAAGATTATCAATGCTGCACGCATGAATGCCGAGAAGATGTACGACAACAACAACCAGAGTGCTGCCGTCAACTGGCGCTGGCGCGTCGAGGGCGACATCACCGAGATACCGCGCGCCCTGCGCCAGGCCGGCTACAACTATCTTGGTAGCGACCGCTTTGTAGAGGACGGCTCGTTCATACGTCTGAACTACTCTCAGGTCAGCTATTCGTTCGACCCGAAGATTATCAAGCGCTGGGGCCTGACGCAGCTGAGTCTCAGCATATCGGCCAACAACCTGTTTGTCCTCACCAAGTATTCGGGTGCCGACCCTGAGGTGGGCTACGGTGGCATGGGCATCGTCACCGACAACGCCCAGACCCCGCGCTCCAAGTCGTTCACCGGCAGTGTGACCATTCAGTTTTAATTGAAAATTGAAAATTGAAAATTGAAAGTTATGATTACTAAGAATATTAAGAATATCGCCCTTACCCTCGCAGCAGGCTGCGGTCTGGCTACATTGACCACCAGCTGCTCCGACTTCCTCGACATCCTGCCGATGAACGACGTGGTGCTCGAGAACTACTGGACAGAGAAGGGCGACGTCATTAGCGTGCGCAACAGCTGCTATGAGTCGCTTGAGAGTGCCGATGCCATGAACCGCATAGGACTCTGGGGTGAGCTGCGCAGCGATAACCTCTTTGCCGGTGCCAACGTACCCAATGAGGTGAACGAGATACTCAAGGAGAACCTCCTGCCCTCAAACCCCTACTGCAACTGGTCGAAAATCTATGAGTGCATCAACCGCTGCAACACCGTCTGCCACTATGCGCCCCAGGTGCAGAAGATTGACCCTAACTACAGCGAGGCTGACATGAAGGCCGACGTGGCCGAGGTGTCTGCGCTGCGCGCACTCTGCTACTTCTACCTGATACGTACCTTCCGCGACGTGCCCTACACACGGGAACCCAGCATCGACGACACGCAGAACTTCATCCTGCCTGCCACACCGTTCAATGACGTGCTCGACTCGCTCATCCAGAATCTGGAGAGCGTCAAGGGCGATGCCGTGCGCCGCTACCAGCAGGAGCGCATCAGCGGCAGCTACTTCTCGCTGCCCGTGGAGAATACCAGCCGCATCACTCGCATTGCGATCTATGCACTGCTGGCCGACCTCTATCTGTGGAAGCAGGACTACGATAACGCCATCCGCTATGCCGACATGGTCATCGACTACAAGACCGAACAGTATGAGGCACTCAAGGAGGCCGTGGGTGACATCAAGGAAATCCAGCTTATCGACAGCATACCCCTCATCCTGGAAAGTCCCGACGGCAGCGGCAATGTCTGTGGTAATACCTATAATACCATCTTCGGCGACGGTAATTCCTTCGAGAGCATCTTCGAACTCTACTTCTCCAATTCTCAGGGACAGTCCAACGCTTGGGTGCGCGACTCCTACGGCAGCAACAGCACGCCCAACGGTCGCCTGAAGGCTAACGAACTGACATTCACCAGTCTGGAGAACGTGGTGACCAATAAGAATCAACTCTACCGCTCGTCTGACGGACGCTTCTATGAGTTCTTCCGTTCTTCGGGCTCTGCCGTCTATGTTGGCAAGTATGTGCTGAGCAGCGTACGCTACCAGACGCGTAACCTCACCAGCGAGGCCAGTCTGCAGCTCACAACTTCCACACGTGGCTCCAACACAGCCCCCTGGATTTTCTACCGCCTCACTGAAATGCTGCTCATCAAGGCCGAGGCTCTGGTGGAACGCGGACAGCCTGGCGACTTCGAAGAGGCCTTTAAGCTGGTGAACATTGTCAACAAGCGTGCCAATAACCTGACCGTGACACTGAAGAAGGAAGACTACATCAACTCTAAGAACGAGATGGCCAACCTCGTGCTCGACGAGCGCCGTCGTGAGTTTATGTTCGAGGGCAAGCGCTGGTACGACCTGGTGCGCCGCTCCCGCCGCGACGGTAACACCGCCTATCTGGTCTCTGCCGTCAAGAGCAAGTATGAGAGCAAGGATGCCAATGCCATTTCCATCAAGATGGCTGACACGAACATCATATACTTCCCCTATGCCAAGAACGAGCTCAAGGTGAACCCGTTGCTGGTGCAGAATTCGGCTTTCACCAATGGCGAGGACTCTCAGTATCAGCGTTAAGTTAATGTATTTGCTGCAACCAATAACAATTCATAAGCAATGAAAAAGATTTCAATCCTTTTACATCAGATAGGAGACCGGGTGAAAGTCCTGTCGGCCGTGGTGCTCATTACCATGCCGATGCTCTACTCCTGTGTAGACAACGACGACAACATACCCGAGACCATGTACACCTCAGAGAAGATTACGGCCGGTGCCTTCCTCATGGAGCAGCAGGACCGCTTCAGCGACTTCATCGCCGTACTCAAGCGTACGCCTTATTTCTCGCTGCTTACCACCTACGGTCGCTATACCGTCTTCGCACCTACCAACGATGCCATGTCAAAGTATTGCGAGCTTAACGGCTATGGCTCCGTAGCCGGCATTCCCGATGCCATCTGCGACTCTATTGCCCGTACCCACATCATCCGCAAGGGTGCTTTCTTTACCTCCGACGTGCCTGAGGGCAACGTGGGTCTGAACATGCTCGACCAGTACATCAGTTGGTCTGGCGACTCTGACGTCACCAATGGCAACCGCCTTATCTACTACGTCAACAAGAACTCGCGCATGACAGAGTTCAACGACTCCGTCACCAACGGTGTGGTACATATCGTTGACCGTGTGCTCTCGTCAAGCAGCAACTACCTGCCGGAGAAGATGGAGGAGGACTCCACCATCACCATCTTCAGCGAGGCCCTCAGAGAGACGGCCCTGATAGACTCTCTCCACAACTATCAGGACGCCGACTACAGTATCGGCATCGACTCCGTCACCCTGGGCACTCAGGAACGCTGCCTTAACAACGGTAGTCCCACCATGCTTTGCAAGTGGGTTAGCAACCGCTATTTTAAGTACACCGCATTCGTCGAGCCAGACAGTGTCTACCATCGTTACGGCATCCGTAACCTTGACGACCTCAAGGCATATGCCAAGCGTATCTATGATGCCACCTATCCTGAGGATGCCGGTCTCTACGACAACGACTTCACCCACCGCAAGAACCCGCTGAACCGTTTCGTGAGCTACCACCTGCTGGACCGCATCATCATGTACAACGACCTGGTAGGCAACGAGCTGACCAGCCAGTGCTGGAAGACCACGCTGGCCGATCCCGAGGAATTCTATGAGACCATGTGCCCTGGCACCCTCGTCCGTCTGGCTATGCCCTCTGGCAGTGCCGCAGGTATCTACATCAACCGTCGCGGTCTGATGAACAGACTCTACGATGAGCAGAGCCGTGGCGTGAAGGTGCTCGCCACCTCAGAGTCGGGTAAGACCGACCAGCAGGCACTCAACGGCTACTACCACTATATTGACGACATCCTCGTCTTCGACACCCATACCCGCGACGTCATCTTCAACTGCCGTATGCGTTTCGACCCCGCTACCTTGAGTCCTGACTTCATGAACTGCGACGGCCGTAACCATAAGGACACCGAGGGTAATACCATCCGCGGTTTCAAGAGCGGTTTCACCAAGCATTGGACCATGAGCGAGGAGAGCTTCGTCGGCGTCACAGGCAACGATATCTGGTGGGCTTCCTTCATGGGCCATGTGGTGGTCATCAGCGGACGTTTTGACGTGACGTTCAAACTGCCGCCTGTGCCTAAGCGCGGTACTTATGAAATCCGTATGGGTTACACACCAAATGAAGAGCGTGGTGTTATCCAGGCCTACCTCAACGGTGTGCCTTGCGGCATCCCCGTCGATATGCGTATCTATCCCACCAGCCCGGAAATCGGCTTTATTGCCGACGGTAGTGAGGGCGCCCAGACTGCTGAGGAAATCAAGATGCAGGACAAAGCCCTTCATAACCGTGGCTTCATGAAAGGTCCCGACATCTGGTATCAGGGCGGCACCTCTACCACCAATGCCCTGCGTGCGCTCAACCTGCCCACGCGCCGTGTACTGGCCACCGAGAACCTGGATCCCGAAAAGACCTACTACCTGCGTCTGCGCCAGGTGCTCGACGATCCCGAAAAGTACTGTAACTTCAACTACCTTGAACTCTGTCCTAAGAGTGTCTATGGCAGTCCCGAGGGCGAGGACCAGCACTGATGCGGCCTGCGGCCTAATGAATAATGAATAATGATAATAGAAATAAAGCCATTATGATGATAAATAGATTTAAGTCATATATTGTCGCCGGTCTGGTGAGCTGCGGCGCTGCCGCTGCCCTCACCGCCTGCACTGACTGGGACAACCACTACGAGACGGCTGCCGACGGTGCCGCCGGCGGTGCTCTGTGGGAGCAGCTCTCGTCCAACCCGCAGCTCACAGACTTCTGTCAGGTGCTTGAGAAGACCCGCGTCTTCCGCATGCACCGCAAGACCGAGGTGAGCTATGCCGACCTGCTACGCGGCGGACAGTCGTTCACCGTCATGGCACCGGTCAACGGTACGTTCAACCGCGACTCGCTGCTCGCTCTCGTCGAGACGGCCCAGGGCGACTCCATGGTTGAGAAGACCTTTGTTTTTAACCACCTCTCGCGTATGGCCACCTCGCTGAAGGCTACGCCCCAGACCATGCGCCTGCTCAACGGCAAGAACGCCGCACTGACGCAGACAACCATCCAAGGTGTGCCCGTGCTCGCTGCCAACCAGCATGCTGAGAATGGCGTGCTCCACATCGTGTCGCATGCACTGCCTTATAGCTACAACCTCTATGAGGCTCTCTGCGACGATCTTGAGATGACACCTGCCGGCCTCACCCTGCGCCACTATGAGTGGGACGAGTTCGACCCCGATGCATCTGTTTCAAGCGGCGTTGTCGAGGGTGTGCCCGTCTATGTCGACTCTGTCGTCTACGAGCGCAACCGTATGCTTGAGAGAATCGGCCTGCTGAGTGCCGAGGACTCCACCTACTGGGTGGTAGCCCCCACAGCTGCCGGCTGGGAACGTGCCTGGAACAAGGTGACAGAGTATTTCGTCTTTGATAAATCTTATCTGAAACGCGACTCCCTGCAGCACTATTATACCACGTACAAGCTGTTCGAGGATGCCGTTTTCAATATGACCGACCAGCACTCCGTTGACGACTCGCTGGTGTCGGTGCCCTATGTCAGCTGGCGTCGTAGCTATGTGTCAGGCAAGCCTGTCTACCATGTGTTCGACAAGCCCTTCCAGGCTGGTGGCATCCTCAACGGTGCCCGCACGCTGCAGTGCAGCAATGGCGTGCTCTACAAGACCGACGAGTGGCCCTTCGACCCCACGAAGACCTTCTTCAAGGAGTTGTGGACTGAGGGCGAGTCTACCTGGCTCATCACCTCCGAGAAGAGCTGCCGCTACTCCGCCATCCGCCAGGTGGCCGACAGCATCTCAGAGAATGCGCTCCTGCAGATTATTGCTTCCAGCGGTACTGCCAACTGGGAGCTTACCTTCCGTCTGGATAACGTGCTCTCCGGCGACTACGATGTCTGCGCCGTCATCCTGCCGCAGACCGCCATCAACCCCAAGGAGACCCGCCTGCGTCCCTGCAAGTTCAAGGCCATTGTCAACTATGCCGACCTGGAGGGTAAGAACCAGACCTATGACTGCGGCAACGTGTCGTTCCAGAGCAACCCTGTGAAGGTAGACACCGTGGTGCTGGCCGAGGCCTTCCACTTCCCCACCAGCAACTACGGGCAGAGCACCAATAAGATAAGCCTTACGCTGAAGTGTAACATTGGTCCGCTGGAGACGTCGCGTTACTCCCGTGAGATGTTGCTCGACTGTATTTATCTTCGTCCACGAACCTCTAAAGCAGAATAAACTATGAAGAAGCATATATTATCTTTCGCCATGCTGCTGGCTGCTGCCACACTGACAGCCCAGGAGAATTTGAAAACTGTGACAGGCCGCGTGGTCGATGCTGCTACGGGCAAGCCCCTGGCAGGTGTCATTGTGTCGGCCTACGACGACCAGCGCCAGACAACTATGACCGACGAGGATGGTACCTATGAGCTGAAGGTTAACGACGGCACACGTTCCGTGCTGATGCGTGTCGAAGGCTACAACCTGCAGCAGACTGCTATCAAGAGCGGCAAGGCCGACAGCCGTCTCTACGTCAGCACCTTCAGCGAGACCTATGCCCGCACCACATCGGCCGTCAGCCTTGCCGAGGCCCGCCGCTTCGACAACAGCGCCGAGGTCAGCATCGACCCGCTGATAGCCCAGCAGTTGGGCGCTGATATGCGTATGGTCAACCGCAGCGGTATTCCCGGTATGGGCAATACCATGCTCATTGAGGGTATCAACTCGCTCAATGCCAATGTGCAGCCGCTGGTGGTCATCGACGACGTGCTCATGGATATGCAGTATGGCCGCACCATGCTACACGACGGCTATTACAACAATATCCTTGCCAACCTCAATATCAACGACATTGAGTCGGTAGAGGTCATGAAGAACGGTACCGCCCTCTATGGTGCCAAGGGTGCCAATGGCGTGCTCGTCATCAAGACCAAGCGCAACCGCTCCATGGCCACCAAGATTGACGTCAACATCAACGGACGCTACGAGCTGGTGCCCCGGCTGCCTGAGATGATGGGTGCTGACCAGTACCGTCTCTATTCCACCGAGCTCTTCCGTGGCAACACCGACCCTGCCACGATGAGTTCCATGCGCTACCTGAACAGTGAGCCTTCGTACTTCTATTACAATCGCTACCACAACAATACCGACTGGACAAAGGAGGTCTATGACAACGCCTTCTCACAGAACTACGGCATCAACGTGCAGGGCGGCGACAATGTGGCTTCCTACAACCTGTCGGTAGGCTACTCGCTGGGTAACAGTACGCTGAAGAGCAACGACTACTCACGATTCAACATGCGACTCAACTCCGACATCACCATCGTCCGCAACCTGGACGTGCGCTTCGATGCCAGCTACAGCGATGTAGACCGTGACCTGCGTGATGACGGCGCACCCGAGAACCCGCTTGGCACGGTCATCACCTCACCCGGATTCCTCGCCCTCGCCAAGGCACCTTTCCTGTCGCCATACGCCTACGACAACCACGGCCGGCTGAGCCACTACCTGGCTGAGGCCGACGACTACCTGGAGGGCAAGTTCCAGGGACGCGGACGCCTGGCCAACCCCTCCAGCATCCTGGAGCATGGCGATGGCAAGAACCGTAACTCCTTCGGCAACCGCCTGATTACGTTCTCAGTCATGCCGAAGTACCAGTTCAACAAGCATCTGGCCCTGAGCGAGCACTTCACCTTAGGACTCATCAATACCAACGAGAACTACTACCTGCCCATCCAGGGCGTGCCCACCTTCGTGGTTGACGGCCTCTCTGAGGATACACGCCTTGACAACATGGTGCAGAGTATGGCTTCGCGCGAGACGATGATACAGAGCGACACCCGCCTGGCCTGGCAGAACCAGTACAAACAGCACCACGTAGGTGTCAAGGGCGGTATGCGCTATCTGAGCTACGACTTCAGCAACACCTCGCAGTTGGGCTATAACTCAGGCAACGACAAGACCCCGAACATGAGCACCTCGCTGCAGTTCAAGACCACAGGAGGCGCCGACGACCAGACGCGCGAGATTACCTGGTACGGTCTGGCTGACTACAGCTACGGCGACCGCTACTACCTTACCGCCGGTATCTCGGCTCAGGCCTCATCGCGCTTCGGCGAGGATGCCGGTACCAAACTCTTCGGTACCGTCTGGGGCTTCTTTCCCAGCGTTGAGGGAGCGTGGGTGCTCACTAATGAGCGCTGGCTCTCCTGTGTCAAGGGCATTGATTACCTGCGTCTGAACGTGGGCTTCGATGTCACTGGCAACGACGACATCAACTACACTGCTTCGCGCTCTTACTTCGTGGCCAACCGTATGTTGGGCGAGAAGGGTGTCGTAGGCAAGTCCATAGGCAACATAGGCAACACCGACCTGCAGTGGGAGACCACCCGCCGACTTACCGCCGGTCTTACCGGTAACTTCATCGACAACCGTCTCAACCTCCGTTTCAACGTGTTCAAGAGCTGGACATCGAACCTCGTCTCACTGCGCCAGCTGGCCTGGACCAGTGGTCTGCAGCAGAACTGGAGCAACGACGGCAAACTTGAGAACAGCGGTTTCGATGTCAGTGTGGGCGTCAAGGTGCTTGCCCTGAAAGACTTCAGCTGGGAACTTGGCGCATCGGCTGGCCACTATGTCAACAAGGTGACGGCCCTGCCTGACAACAACCGTTCGTTGGAGACCGATATCTATGGTGCTACCATTCTCACGCAGGTGGGACAGCCCGTAGGACTGTTCTACGGCTATAAGACCAATGGTGTCTACACCACCACTGAGGCAGCCGCTGCCGATGCCCACTACATCGTCAAGCAGAACGGCGACCGCCAGTACTTTGAGGCCGGCGATGTGCGTTTTGTCGACCTCGACGGTCAGGGCGAGATCAATGATGCCGACCGCGTCGTCATTGGCGACCCCAACCCTGATATCTACGGTAACATCTACACGAGACTCAGTTTCAAGCGGCTTACACTGAATGCAGTCTTCAACTACTCGCTGGGCAACGATGTGTATAACTATCAGCGCTCACTGTTGGAGGGAGGCTCCTACTTCCTCAACCAGACCACGGCCATGCTCAACCACTGGACTACTGAGGGTCAGCAGACCGATATGCCACGCGTGAGCTATAACGACCCCATGGGCAACTCGCGCTTCAGTGACCGCTGGATAGAGGACGGTTCCTACCTGCGTCTGGCTAACGTTACACTGAGCTATTATGTGCCCATACAGAGCACCTATCTGCAGGGCATCACCATCTGGGGCAGCGCACAGAATTTGTTTACCGTCACCCGCTACCTGGGTAGCGACCCTGCCTCGGCCTTGGGCAGCAACATCCTCTCGCAGGGCATCGACCGCGGTCTGCTCGGCACTGGCCGCTCGTTCTCTGCCGGTGTGAACATCAACCTGTAATTGAAAATTGAAAATTGAAAATTGAAAATTATGATTGCCAAAAGAATTAAGCATATAGCTCTGCTGTGCTGCGCAGGCTGTGGCCTGGCTGTAGCACTGTCAGGACTCACCTCCTGTTCCGACATTCTCTCAACGGAGTCGGAACTGGTGGAGTATGAGAAAGACAACACCCTGAACCACCCCACCGACTCTGTCTACAGCGTGATGGGCATCGTGGGCAAGCTGCAGATGATAGCCGACCGCACGGTGCTCCTGGGAGAGGTGCGAAGCGACCTGGTCACTGTTACCGACGCTGCTTCCTCCGACCTGAAGCGGCTGGCCGACTTCAACATGAAGGAATCCAACAAGTATAACCAGGTGAGCGACTACTACGCCGTTATCAACAACTGCAACTACTTCCTGGCTCATGTTGATACTGCCATGCAGCGCCGCGGCCGTCAATTGTTTATCAATGAGTATGCCGCAGTGAAGGTGTTCCGTGCCTGGGCCTATCTTGAACTGGTGAAGAACTACGGATCGGTGCCCTTGGTGACCACACCGATGATGTCAGAGCGAGAGGCTGCCGCCGCTGTAGCTGGCCCCCGCAGTGGTATCAAGGAGGTGTGCGACTACTTCATCAGCGACCTCACTCCCGTGGCCTATGTCGAGATTCCTCGCTATGGCGACATCGGTGGCTACCAGTCTAACCGCTTCTTCATTCCTACGCGTGCCCTTCTTGGCGACCTTTGCCTCTGGGCCGGACGCTATCAGGAAGCCGCCACTTGGTATGCTGACTATCTGAACGACCGTAACGACCCCATTCTGGTGAGCAAGAGCAACCGTGCACGCTGGACTTCGCCCACCTCGTTCGTTACACCGTCGAGGGGCTACAACGGTACGGCCAGTAGCGAGCAGTTGAGCTACATACCCATGGAAACGCGCATCTTCGACGGTATCATCAGCGACCTGGACAATATCTTTGAGTCGACAACGGAAAACTACAACTATTTCCAGCTGAAACCCTCCAACGGTTTGCGTAACCTGTCGGCCAGCCAGATTTACTGTATGGAGTACAAGACCGATGTTACTACCGACACCATCTATGCGCCGCGCTCAGGCTTTAGCAATGATCTCTATGTGGGTGACCTGCGTCTCTGCTCCAACTTCAGCACACAGACAACTGGTAATGAGAGTGAGTATTCGGAGTATGGCACAACCTACCAGTCGGTCTTCAAGATCGTGCGCAGCGAGATAACCACCTACCGCAGTCCTATGGTTTACCTGCGCTTTGCCGAGGCCCTCAACCGTGCCGGCTATCCCCAGTCGGCTATGCTTATCCTGAAGTATGGATTATGCACTGAGAACGCCCGCCAGTATGTTGATACCGTGGAGTATGCTGCTTCCAAGCAATACATCGCTTTCGACGAGATCTACTTCCGTCGTGACGATGTGGCTGGCATCCACTCCCGTGGTTCCGGCGACTCACAGTGCAATGCTTACTACGTACTGCCTCAGCCTGCCACAGCCCTGGCTACGCGTCAGGACACGGTAAACTACCAGATACCGCTGGTTGAGGATATGATTGTTAACGAGATGGCACTTGAGGGCGCCTTCGAGGGCTATCGGTTCTACGACCTCATGCGTGTGGCCCTGCGCCGTGGCGACCCCTCTTACCTGGCCGACCCCGTATCGCGCCGTAACGGTCAGGCCGACGAGTCGGTACGCAGCCTGCTTTTGAACACTGAAAACTGGTATTTACCCCTGCCATAAGGTAAAAAACAGCTGTTCTCTACGAAAACAAAACATAGCGAAACAAATGTGATAGCCTGTTTGCGGAAAAGTCTGTAATTTTGCAGCGTGAACAAGGAAAAAGTGTTTTCCGGACGTTTGCATTAGTAAAAGGTTATTAGTAAGTAGTTATAGTTAGTAGTTAGTTTTTGTAGAAAAGAATTAGTTGTGGTAAACTAATCATAAGTGGTCCGCCCGTATGTGAATACCGGCGGCCGCTTTTTTTATGGCCGAAAAGTTTGGAGTCTTGTAATATTTTTGTATCTTTGCAGCCGCAAAACCAACTCTTTACCATAACTATGAAGCGACTAATACTACTGATATCCTTTGCACTTCTCACGAATTTTGGCGGTCTGATGGCCCAGACGGGTCATTTCTACCCTTCCAATATGTTTTCAAGCGGTCTCATCTCCAGTCTCTGCCAGGATAAGTACGGCAGCGTGTGGATAGCCACTGACTACGGACTGAACCGTTTCGACGGCTATGTCTTCCAGACGTTCCTCCACGACGAGGACGACCCTTGGAGCATCTGCGACAACGGTGCTGTCAGCCTGCTCTGCGACCGTAGTGGCCGCGTGTGGGTGGGCACTATCCACGGTCTCGACCGCTACGACGAGGCAGCAAGTGGCTTTGTCCACTATAACTTCCCCGGTGGAAACAGACCACGTGTGACCAGCCTGCTGCAACTTGCCGATGGGCGCATCCTGGTGGGAACGGCAGGCTATGGCGCCTATGTCTTAGGCAGCGATGACAGTCTGCGTGTGTCAGATACCTTTGGTGATGAGGCTCACAACCGTTACGTCAGCCGGAGTTTTGAAGACTCCAAAGGACGACTATGGAAGAGCGGCCATGATAACACGGTGGTCATGAAGTCGGGCAATAAGCTGCAGCAGTTCCTTGTAGAAGGTGAGCCTTTGGGCTTTGTTGAGCGCAATGCCGAAATCTATATCATCACCCAGCATGCCGTTCATGTGTTCAGCAACGGTGTCATGGCCAGTACGCCCATCGTCAAGGGTAGTCAGACGGGCAAGGAGCTTGTCTTCAGTGCCATGGGAAAGGATAAGAATGATAATATTTATATAGGTACGCGTGGTAATGGCTTGTACCGCCTGCCCAAGGGCAGCCGGCAGCTGGAGCGTTACGAGGTCAATACCTATGGTACGGATATGAATACGGCCACCATACGTGGCGTACTCTCTGACCGCAGCGGTAACCTCTGGGTGGGCCTGCAGCGCAAGGGTCTGGCCTTTATCCCCCAGACGCCCATGCAGTTTCGTAGCTGGAGCTTCGAGGCTCAGCGTGTCAACGTGTCGTCGCCGGTGTCGTCGGTCTGTGACGGCGACGGAGGCATCACCTGGTGTACGTTAAAGGGTGTGGGTGTCTATGGCTTCGACGAGAAAGGTCATATCGTGGCTCATCCCTCAGCCCCCGATGCTTCTGAGTTCATCTTCCGCGACCGCCAGAACCGTTACTGGGTGGGTACCGACGATGGGCTCTTTGCCTATAACCCCCTGACGGGTGTCTCGCAGCTGAAGGTGCGGTTCGACTGTGACAGTTTCAACGACATGACCAGCGATGACAACGGCAATATCTACATATCCACCTTCTCGCGTGGCTTCTGTGTCTATAACCCTCAGACGGGCGAACTGAAGAATTTCCGTAATGAAGGGCGCGACACTGTCAAGACCGGGCATCTCTGCAACGACTGGGTGATGTGTTTGTCCCCCGACCATGAGGGCAACATCTGGATGGGCACTGCCTCGGGCGTTTCCTGCTTCGATCCCCGCACAGGCAGTTTCCTCAGCCATGGCTGGAACCAGCTGCTCAACGGTATCATCTGCTTCTCCATCTGCGAACTTAGCACCGGCAACATTGCCATAGGTACCGACCGCGGTCTCTATCTCTACGACCACGGCAACCGTCAGGTTATTGTCTTCCCCGGCAGCGAGACGCTGCGCAACAAGACCGTCAACTATATCGTGCAGTCGAACGATGGCGACATCTGGTGCTCAACGTCGATGGGCATCTGGCAGTACGACATGAAGAAGCGCAACTTCATAGGCCATATCAATGGCAACGGACTGACCACCAAGGAGTATATCTATGGCGTGGGTATGCATACTGACGACGACCGGGTGTTCTTCGGCACCAACGACGGTCTTACCGTATTCTCACCAAGCAATGTTGTCTCGCAGAAGACTGCCCCGGGCACTCTTCAGCTCTCAGCCTTTTATGTAGGCAACACGCCCGTCAACACCCGTACTGTACTTAATGGTGTGCAGGTAACAGACAAGGCGGTCACCGAGAGCAGCTATTTCACCTTGAGCTATCTTGACCACACCGTCACCCTGGGATTCTCACTGTTCAACTTCGATAACCCCAGCAACATCACTTACGAGTATCGGGTCAATAACGGCGAGTGGACTGCCAACCCCATTGGCAAGAACGACTTCACCTTCAGCCACCTGCAGCCCGGCACCTACCGCGTGACTGTCAGGGCCATGACAGGGCAGGGCGATTATACCCCAGAGAAGACCATCGTCATCACGGTCCGTGCCCCGTGGTACCGGTCGCTCCTGGCTTACTTCATCTACTTCCTGCTCCTGGCGGGCTTAGGCACCTACATTTTGCTTACCATGCGCCGCAGGGCCAACGAGCGCCTGAACGAGGAGAAGATGACCTTCCTCATCAATGCCACACACGATATCCGCTCGCCGCTGACACTCATCATGAGTCCGCTGGCAAACCTGCGCAACAGGCTTACCGATGACCAGAAGGAAGCACAGCGCGACGTTGACACCATTGAGCATAATGCACAGCGCATACAAAACCTCGTCAACCAGATTCTCGACGTCAGGAAGATTGACAAGCAGCAGATGCGCCTTCACTGCGAACAGACCGACCTCGTGGGCTTTGTCAAAGGCATCAGCCGTATGTTTGACTATAATGCCCAGGAACGCAATATCAAGTTTGAGTTACAGCACGACGGACTCGACAAACTCGACGTGTGGGTCGACCGCGGACAGTTCGACAAGGTCGTCACCAACCTGCTCTCCAATGCCTTCAAGTACACTCACGATGGCGGTGAAATCATCATCAGGCTGGCCTCTGAGGGTAAGCAGGCTGTCATCAGCGTCATCGACAATGGCGTGGGGTTGGACAGCGACAGCCTCCGCCACATCTTCGACCGGTTCTACCAGGGCAATAACTCGCACCGTCTGCACATCGACGGCACGGGCATAGGACTGAACCTCTGTAAGATGATTGTCGACATGCACCACGGAACTATCACTGCCAACAACCGCCCTGACGGTGAGCATGGCTCCGTCTTTACCATTACGTTGCCATTAGGCAATGCGCATCTTGCTCCTGAGGAGGTTGAGCACACTACACCGGCAGTGGTCAGCAATGCGCATGTCGCTGCGGGTGGTGGCGGCGGTCGCTATCGTGTGCTCATTGTCGATGACGACCAGGAGATAGGCCGCTATATCAGTACCGAGCTGGGACACTACTATAAGTTCGGCATCTGCACCAACGGTCGCGAGGGACTGAAGGAACTGCTCACCAACCCCTACGACCTGGTTATCAGCGATGTCATGATGCCTGAGATGGACGGCTTCACCATGCTCCGTATGATAAAGACCAACCTCAATATCTCGCACCTGCCCGTCATCATGCTGACCTCCAAAGCCGATGTGGGTAATCGTCTGGAGGGTCTTGAGCGCGGTGCCGATGCCTTCCTGGCCAAGCCCTTCAACATGGAGGAGCTGCACATGAACATCGAGAACCTCATCCACTCCCGCCTGCACCTCAGGGGGAAGTACAGCGGTGCTCAGCAGCAGACGGAACTGCTGGAGCAGCCTGAGGTGAAGGGTAACGACGAACTGCTTATGGAGCGCATCATGAAGGTGGTGAATAAGAACCTGTCGAACAGCGACTTCAATGTCGACATGCTCACTCAGGAGGTGGGCATCAGCCGCGCCCAGCTCCACCGTAAGATGAAGGAGATGACGGGTATCTCCACCAGCGAGTTCATCCGCAATATCCGTCTGGAGCAGGCTGCCCGCTTGCTGAAGGAGCAGAAGGTGAATGTCACTCAGGTGGCCTACGCTGTAGGCTTCTCTAACCTGGCTCATTTCTCCACCGTCTTCCGCAAGCACTTCGGTGTCTCGCCGTCGGAGTATGCGGAGCGGCAGGAGTAGTAACCACCTTATATAGGGAAAGGAAATAATTATCCCTCACCTCTGACACCCAAGGGCGTAACATGCTGGTAATCAGTATACATTTTGGGTGAGGGCAGGATGCTCTGGGTGCCACCTGAAGGCACACCCGTCTGCCAGCCTCTCGCCGGAAAATCCCGGCCTCTCGTCCCGGCGAGAGGCCGGGATTTTTTTGCGAGCCAGCCTCTGGGTGTCACTTCGGGTGTCACCTTGGGTGTCAGTAAAAAACGTGTAAGTAGCTGACACTCAGTTTGGGTGTCAGAGGTGAGGGTTGTTTTCCTTTTTGCCTATATAGGGCCATTATTCCTACGGTTTTACGTTTTTAAAAACCATTGAGACATTTTTGAAAGCCTTTTTCGGCGCAGGTCATTACCTTTGCACCCCAAAAAATACGTTTTACTAATAAATAAAATTATGGTTGAGAAATTTACAAAATTGATGCTCTCGCTGGCACTGTTTGTGGCAGGTGCTGGTGTAGCAAATGCTGCCGATGTCGAAGAGGAATTAACAGCCGACATGTTTAAAACCTGGTCAACGACAGATGCAAGTGCTGTTGTAACTGGCGATGCGGCAATTGATTTTAATGTGGGTGTTGAAATTGAAAATGGGGCTGTCCTTTGTGGAACTCCTGGGGTAAATGGTTTTATATATGTGGATCTTTCCAACTATACGAAAATCGTTTTTACAGGAACACCAGCCGAAGGAAAAAGTTCTTTCTCGCTTCGCGTACTTTATAATCGTGAAGGCGCAAGTGGTGCAAATGGAGAAATAAATCCTGTAATTACTACAGAGACCCCCACTGCAGAACTGAATATCGCGGATTTGAAGTTGAGCTATTTTCATCTTGTAACAATTAAAATAGGATGGGGCCAAAAGGGAACGGTCACTTCTATTAAATTAGTTAAGCCAGATGATCCCCTCGCTGTTCCCAAGGAAAATTTGATGAATGCGATCAACCGGGGAAAAGCTCAGAGTGATTTCGCTAAGACAGTTGAAAGTTTCCAGGATTTGACCGATGCTATAACAAACGGAGAGTCTGAGTATGCTAATGCATCTGCTACTGAAAGCAGTCTGGATGATGCTAAGAACGCTATTACTGACGCAATTGCAAATCTTAAGTTGAGTGATGGTTATGTGAATCTTACTCAGGCTATGTTCCATGAATGGACTGGTATTGATGATGATGCTACTATTAAGAGTTCTGGCGGTTGCGATCTGAACTTGAACACTTCCATTAATGATGGCGGAATGTTGTATGGCAATGCGAGTGTGAAGTGGGATCAATATGCAAAACTAATTGATGCAAAGTCCTTGATAATTCTTGGTACACCAAATGGTGCGGAATTTGGCGTGCGTACTGATCGACTTGAGGTCGGAAATGGTGGTGGTGATGGAAATGGCGGCTCTCTGACACAACTAAATATGACTTTGACAGATGGTATGGCAACTATAGACCTGTCTGACAAATCTGCTGTACGCATTAATGCTATCAAGAAGTCATGGTCGGGGGGGACTGCTACTATTACAGACCTGCTTGTTGAATTCAAACCCCGTACCGTGACCGTAGGTGATGCTGGCTATACCACATTTGCTCCCGACATGAATGTTAGAGCAACAGGTGTGACCGCTTATGCTGCTAAGGTTGATGGTTCCTCTGTAACCTTGACTCCGGTTGATGAGATTCCTGCAAACAATGCCGTGATCATCGAGGCTGCGACCAATGACTATGAATTACCTGTTATTGACAGTGCCGCCGCCATTGAAGACAACGACCTGAAAGTGTCTGATGGTACCGTTACAGGTGATAATATCTATGTTCTGGCCAATAAGAACAGTGTCGTGGGCTTCTATAAGTTAGGTGCAGGCGTAACCGTTCCTGCTGGCAAGGCTTATCTTCAGGTTGAGGCTGCCGGTCGTGACTTCATCGGCTTCGGCACTGAGACTACCGGCATCAAGAACGTTGAGAGCGTGAAGGGTGAGGGCGAGGTCTACAACCTGAAGGGCCAGCACGTGGCTGCTCCTACGAAGGGTCTCTATGTGGTTGACGGTAAGAAGGTCGTGCTGAAATAACTAATGTATGCGCGATTAAAGAACGAAGTATTAATAGAATTAAATAAGAGACAACATTATGAAAAAGCAATATCAAGCACCTTTTATCGAGATAGAAACCGTAGAGATTGAGAGCCTGCTTACCACCGCGTCGATGGTACTTAACGGCGAGGAGGAAGTAAATGACAGCGGAGAGATCCTGGGTCGCGATGTCGACGATTTCTTTGAGGAATAAGAGATGGAATGTCTTGAAACCCCGTAAAAATAACGGTTTGCACAAATTTGAAAACCAATGAAACAAACGATAAAGCCCTTCTCGCCGAAGGGCTTTATCTTTGCACCCAGAATTTGAAATCAAATTATTTATTCTTTATTATTAACTAAAAACAAAACGACATGAAAAAAACTTACCAATTTCTCGTTGTGCTGGCAGCTATGCTGTTGGGCGCAATGAACGTAAGTGCTGGTGAGCGTATTCCGCTGACAGCATCGGGCTTCGTCACTCATGAGGGATGGGGCGCTGATTATGTTATTACCGGTACTTTTAAAGGCGCTGCCTATGTGATAGGCGAGGCTACCGGATGTGCATTCGGTGATTCCGATTGTAATGCTATTCTCGATCTTGGAGGCTATTCCAAGATGTATGTCGCTATGGCAGGATGTGATGAGTCTGGTAACCTGAATGGTTCCACCCCACGCATTTTCTTGAATACTGACAAGACCGATGGTGCTAACGACCATATTATTTGCCCTGCTGGAAACGGTGCAGAGTTCTGTACTCAGGAGGGAGAAGGAACATGGGTCATCGACCTGTTAGCTGTTAAGAAGAAGTACGGCTATGTCTATATGACTGCTATCAAGGGCTCTGCTTGGAATACCAAGGTGATTCTTAGCAGCGTTGAGGTTGAGAAGGCTGATGCCAGCCAGCAGGTAGGTTGGGTGAGCATTATTAATAATGGTAACTTCGATACCGACGATTTGGAAAGCTTCCCCGTTTCGAAGAATGGTCCAACCAATGGTGATACTGCCAACGACCGTCCTACTATTATGACAGACGATGATGGCGTGAAGTATATTGTTGTTGCTTCTGACGACAATGCTACAGAGACCTGGAGCACTCAGTTCTTTATCAAATTTAATGAGGAATTACCTGAAGGTGCCAAGTGGAGACTCTCTTTCGATGTGAAGGCTGACCGTGTTCAGAAGGTGACAACAAGTGCCCAAGGTGATCCTCGCAAATACAATACCGGTGGTATCGTTCCTGAATTCGATGCTTCCGTTGATTGGATGACAGTTACTGCCGATGGTACTGTTACATCTGATGTGATTGGACAGAATGGTTTCAAGAGTATTGCCTTTGACTTGAACAATGACAAGGAGACCTCCAACAACTTCTATTTCCGCAACATCAAGATGGAGCAGCTGAAGAGTGGTCTTACTGCAAGTTTTGGCGGCATTGGCATTGCAATGAGCTTCGGTTTCGACACCAACGTGGCCGACCTTGTGGCTGCTGCCAAGGTTAAGCGTCTGGTATTCCCCAACGAATGTGCTACTGTCAAGGTGAATGGCGAGGCTAAGGACGTGCTCTCAATCGAGGGCTTTGCCGATGGCCGCTTTATCATCTTCCTTGCAGATATGTTTGAACCCAACGACCAGGTAGAGGTGACCTTCAAGAATCCTGCTGGTGACCTGCAGCTGAAGTTCACTAACGGTCCTACACCTGGTGAGGCTGTTTCCGACGGCGTTGCCACTGCAACATACGACGATGATATGTCTACGGCTGAAGATCTCTATCCTTATATTATGGAGAATCCCACCATTAAGAGTGCTACTCCTCAGCAGGGTTCGTTCCGTGTTGATCCCGACCTGAAAGAGTTCAAGGTAACCTTCGACAAGAAGGCTGACGTGAGCCAGGCAGTGGCTACACTCGACGGTCAGGCTCTAACTGTTGCTGCTGTCAATCCTGATGAGAGTGGCTTCTCTGAAGAGATCACTATGACTTATTCTGGTGCTGCCATGTCTAACGGTATGCATACCATCAACCTCTCTAAGGTTTATCCTGAATTCCGGATATCGGACGAGATCTACACTGACACGACGTACACATTCTCTGTAGGTCCTGTTGATATAAGCGATCTGCCTACAGACCTGCTTCCTGTCAGCTACTTCAACAACTGTGCAAATGGTGGTATCCCTGAGGGCTTCAAGCTGATTGCCGACGGTCAGGAAGAGCGTACGCCTGACAAGAACTATGGTAGCGGTGCCCGTATGATGGATTTCACAGCCGGTGGCGACTTCACCAAGGGTCTGTATATGCGTACATGGTATGTTACTTACGGTGCTAACGACGAGGAGCACGTCCTCGCCATGAAGGCTGGTAAGACTTATAACATCTCGTTCAACTCTGCTATGTGGACCAATGGTGCTGCCAAGTACATGAAGTTCCAAATTATGAAGGGTGAGGAAGAGGTGTTCTCACAGGTTGTGGAGAATGGTCCTGGACTGGGTGAGAAGCGTGATGCCGTGAAGGGTTCTACATTCACCAGCATCGACTTCACTCCTACGGTTGACGCTAACTATGTGATGAACTGGATTGTTGCTAAGAATGCTGAGGGTGAGCCTACCAATAACGACTGGCAGAATGGTGTTATCCTGGCCAATGTCAAGGTGACTTATATCCCTGCAACCTACGGCGCTGTTGAGCTTTATAACCTTGAGGAGGCCCTGAAGAAGGCTAAGGAGAAGCAGGAACTGAATGCTGATGAGCGCTATGCCGGTGCTGCCCAGACTGCTCTTAACGATGCTATTGCCAAGGTTGAGGCTGAACAGGGCACTTACACCAATCCTTCACAGTGTGAGGAGGCTACTGAGCTGCTCGCCAAGACTGCTTCTGACCTGACCGACCACGTTGACCTCTGTAAGTCTTACGACGAGAAGATTCAGAAGGGTGCTGATATCGTTGACCAGAACAAGGACAAGAAGTTTGCTAACCTTCAGCAGTATGCTGACCTGGTAGCCGTTGTTGACAAGTATCATGGCACATCTGTCATGCAGAACGATGGTACTGAGGAAGAGCCCAAATGGCAGAGACATCGCGATTGGGACAAGCTGACTGACGATGTTGCCCTGCAGAATGCTATCGACGAGCTGACCGATATCGTTAACCTGACGAGTGTGGTATTCACCGAGGGTGTATCGGCTACGGGTGATAGTGGCGTGAAAGTTCTTGTTGACCGTCTGCGTCGTGGCGCTGAGACGTTGAAGAAGCTTGATGCAGAGAATCCCATCATCGAGGAGGCTCTCAACGCCTTTACTGATGACGACGAGCTCGTTGAGAAGGTGAAGGACAACATTAAGGCTGCTCTCTACAAGAAGATTCTTGATGGCGATGCTACTCTGTTCACTGAGGACGAGTCTACAGGTGTCAAGGAGAGCTATGACATGAGCGTGTTCTTCAAGAACCCGAATGTCTATGCACTTCAGGTTAAGAACGGCTTCAATGCCGAGAACGTTCCTGGTTGGGATGCTGTTGGTGCTAGTGGTGAGGTTATCACTATGTGGGTTGGCGGTACGCCGCGCAATATCCCCGGTGTTGCTGAGGATGTCGTCATGACCAAGAACAGAACAGCTATGCGCTATGAGCAGACCGTTGCTGACCTGCCCGCAGGTGTCTATACCGTGATTCTGGATGCTACTTGCTGGGAGTGGAATTCTGATGGCACCAAGCCCGACTGCACTGATTCTTATGCTTTCGCCAAGAACAGTGAAGCTCTCCTCCTTGGTGGAGAGGGTGCTGATGAGCAGTTCTCTGGTAAGTTCGACCTCGACAACTATGGACAGTACAGCGGTCACCACGACTGCGAGATGAGCGACATCGTTGTCACCGACGGTTTCCTGAACCTGGGTGCAAACTTCGGTCCGAACTCTCAGTTCATGTTCGACAAGATTGTAGCTGTCAACCTGACTGCTCCTGCCAACAGCGTTGACTACACTTCACTCTACAACGAGGTGATGACTGGCATCGACGCAGCTCCCGCTGCTGCTAAGGTACGCGCCATCGAGCTGTTCGACCTCAACGGCCAGCGCATACCCGTGGCCAAGAAGGGTGTCGTGATTGTCAAGAAGATGATGAGCGACGGCACTGTGAAGACCGAGAAAGTCATCAAGTAATCATTTGACAGTAACTTTCCATAGGTCTTACGAAAATGTAAACCTATGAAACATAAGATAAAGCCCTTCTCACCGAAGGGCTTTATCTTTGCACATAGATTTGGAATCCAATAATTAAAATCATGTTTAAAATGAAGAAGTATTTACTCTTTATCCTTTTTTCGCTATTCTTTAGCGTGGCGCAAGGCCAACAGCGCCGTCCCATCGATGCGCAGCATCCCATGTGGCTCATTCATATCGACGTATGGAACTCGGCCGACCCGCAGAAAATCATCGACCTCATTCCCGCCGACATCAAACCCTACGTGGTGATGAACCTCAGCCTGTCGTGCCAGTTTGATACTAAGACCGGTATGTACCGCATGCCGCGCAACGCCGTGCGCACCTATAAGTCATGGGGCACCGTGTGTCAGCAGAACGGCATGTGGTTCACCTGCCAGCCAGCCTCCGGCGGACATACGCATATTCAGGACAACGATCTGGAAACCTTCGAATACTTCTTCAAGCATTTCCCCAACTTCTTAGGATGGAACTACGCAGAGCAGTTCTGGGCTTTCGGCGATGCCGGCGACCTGAGTTCTATGACCAAGTCGAGCCGCTGGAACCTCTTTGCTGACCTGGTGGAAATGTCGCACCGCTATGGCGGATTCCTCACCGTAAGCTGGTGTGGCGGCATTTACCATTTCGATACCGACCCCATCGCCGAGCTCAAGAGCGAGCCCCGCTTTCTCGAGGCGTGCAAGAAATATCCCGAGGCCATGCTTTTCCTTTATAAGTACACCCACTGCAGCTCGTTCTATAACAACGAGTCGGTGTGCTTTGGGCCGTTTATCTCGGGACTGACCAAGAACTATGGCGTTCGCTACGACAACTGCGGCTGGAACGACATGACCACGAAGATTTATCTGGATAAGCATCCGGAAATAAGTTCGCAGTATGGTGACAAGGCCTTTGACAAGGCCGGTGAACTGAAGAAGATGAAGTATCCCGGTGCCGCAGGCATTGGTACGGTGATGGAACAGACCTGCGTCAACGGCGGAGCTGTCTGGGATGGTCCTGAGCTCATCTGGACTGAGGATTTCCAGAACCTCGGTGATACGAACGTTGACGGCTACACCCGCCGCAACTGGGGCACCTTCGACAACTTCAAGGGCATCTGGCTCGACATGTGGCGCAAGATCATGGACGGCACCATGTATATCCCCACCCGCGAGGAGGTGGTACAGAAGACCCAGGCCGTCATCATACATGATGCTGACAACGATTTCAAGGTGCCCGATGCCCTTTACGACGGACTCTACAAGGTGAACGACCCCGGCAACCGTGGCGACGGACGCTGGGAGAACAACCTATGGTATCTGAAGTCGACAGGACGCTACGGTGCCATTCCCATGGTGACGGGTCTCTACGATGACGTGGCCAATAAGATTAAAGTGCAGGTGAAGAAGTCGGCCTATAGCTCGCGCTGGGGCACCCAGTCGAAGAAGGTCAGCGAGTTCAACAACCTCTACCCCGAGGTCTCGACAGGCGACCTCTATGTCAACCGCTACAAGAACCAACTCGTCACCTATGTGCCTTATACCTATATGAATGCCAAGAAGCGCGCTACGGCCGAGATACCTTTGCAGTATAACACCAGCTCGGCGCTGAAGCTGAGCTACGGTAAGCTGTCGAGCGGCGTCATCCGCGAATATGTCGATCATATCGACGTCTATCTGAACAACTACCGCAGCGACACTGTTACCGCACAGACAGACACCATCATCGTGAAGGGTGCAACAGCAACCCATTCACATACCTGGAAGAAGCATACCACTGGTGCCAACGGTCCCAGTCCTATCGTTGTCGGTGCCTATGATGCAGCCAGCGAGTCTTATCGAGTTATCGTCAAGCACATGGGACCGATAGATATCTCCATCAAGTGCTCGGGTACTGCCACCGACCGGCTGACCGACGTGCTGCCCAACAGTGCTCTGCCCTCGCCTCAGCAGCCTGAGCCTTATGTAGGTCCTATTATCATCGAGGCAGAGAACATGGACCGCAAGTCGGCAGACTGCAATCTGACACACTCAGGCTGGTGGGCCCAGGACATGAAGGACTTTGCCGGCATGGGATACATCACCACACAGGGTAGCACCAACTGCGCCTTGCGTCACCAGCTGAAGCTGGAAGAGGGTGCTGCCGGACAGTACAACATACGTATGCGTTACTGCAACGCCACCAAGAGCGGACAGATGACCTTCACCGTCAACGGCACAGCCCAGAAGGTGAACATTTCCGCGGCTGGCAAGAACGACTGGCGCGAAGCAGTGGTAACAGCCACTATGAAGGCTGGCACCAACGATCTGGTGATTCAGAACACCAGCTCATTCAGCGGCATGATTATTGACCAGGTGACCTACGAGCCTGTGGGCACTGAGACTGAGAAATACCTGGTGACCGTGCGCAACGCTGACCACGGCACCGTCACCTCTGACATGAGTGAGGCTGCCGCCGGACAGAAGGTGACGCTGACCATCACCCCCGATGAGGGCTACGCCATCAAGGAGCTCCGTGTGGTCAACAGCGTGTTCTTCACCCAGGGACTGACCATACCCGTTACGGGCACCAGCAAGACAGTGTCCTTCACCATGATGGACGAGAACATGACCATTCAGCCCCTTTTCTACGACACGCAGGCTATCTACGAACTCAACTTCTCAGATGTTGACGGCGGTAAGTTCCCAGAAGGTTGGCGCACCACCGATGGTAACGACGTGCGTAACTATCCTTATCAGAGCGGTAGCGGCCCGCGTACCTTTGCTGGACTCACCGGCTATCAGGGCAAAGCCCTCTACTGGCGTAACACCAGTGCCGAGTATGGCCGCCTCTCTGGCTATCTGCTGACCCTGGAGCCCGGCACCTACGAACTGACATGGGCCATGGCTGCATGGAAGGGTGCGCCCGAGTATCAGGCAAGCATTCTCAGCAGCAGCGGCACTTTGATTAAGTCATCGGCCACGATGACAGCCAAGCCTGACCTGAATGGTAATTCTGCCGGCAACATCTCTTCAGCCGTGAGCTACACCATGCAGTTTGAGGTGAAGACCAAAGGCAACTATATCATACAGTTCAAGGCCACCACTGGCGGCTATGTGGAATATCTGCTGGCAGAATGTAAGGTGAGAAAGGCCAACGTCACTGGCATCAGTAGTGTAAGCAGCACCGAGCCGGCAGCCGCCGAGGGCATCTACAACGTCTCGGGCGTGAAGACGCAGCAGCTGCAGCGTGGCCTGAACATCATCCGCACTGCCGACGGTAAGACCCGCAAGATTTGGAAACGCTAAATTAATCAGAATATAAACATGAAACTTAATCAATTATTCACGACGGTTCTGGCCGCTACCTCGATGCAGGTGGCGGCTCAGAACCCTTTTGTGCAGACGTGGTTCACCAGCGACCCTGCACCGATGGTACACAACGGCACCATGTATGTCTATACCGGCCATGACGAGGATAACGCCGACTTCTTCTGGATGCAGGAGTGGCGCGTCTATTCCTCGCGCGATATGGTGAACTGGCAGGATCACGGCTCGCCCTTAGCCCTGGAAACCTTCTCCTGGGCCGACGACCGTGCCTGGGCCGGTCAGACCATTGAGCGCAACGGTAAGTTCTACTGGTATATCTGTGCCCATAGCAAACTCTCTAAAGGCATGGCCATCGGCGTGGCCGTCAGCGACTCGCCCACCGGTCCGTTCAAGGATGCGATAGGAAAACCGCTCTTCGAGAACGGCTCGTGGGATCATATCGACCCGACGGTGATGATTGACGACGACGGGCAGGCGTGGCTGATGTGGGGTAATCCCCAGTGCTACTACCTGAAGCTGAACGAGGATATGATCAGCTACAGTGGTGAACTGGGTAAGCTCGACATGACCGAGGAGGCTTTCGGTGGCCCCATCATGAGCAAGCGTGAGAAGGGTAAGAAGTATAAGGACTCGTATGTTGAGGGCCCGTGGCTGACGAAGCGTAATGGCAAGTATCAGCTGCTCTACGCCGCCGGCGGTGTGCCTGAGCATATCTCCTACAGCACGGCTTCGTCGCCCACAGGCCCCTGGACCTACGCTGGCGAGATTATGCCGCTGTCCGACACCGGCTCGTTCACGAACCACTGCGGCGTGGCCGATCTCAACGGTCACTCCTATTTCTTCTACCATACCGGCAAGCTGCCCGGTGGTGGCGGCTTCGGCCGTAGCGTAGCTGTCGAGGAGTTCAAGTACAACGCCGACGGCTCGTTCCCCACCATCCTGCCTACCGCCGAGGGCGTGAAGCCCATCGCCACGTTCGATCCCTACCGCCGTGTGGAGGCCGAGACGATGGCTTTCTCCAAAGGGTTGAAGACCGAGCAGAACGATGAGATAGGTGTCTATGTCACTGACATCCATAACGGCGACTATATCAAGCTGCAGCACGTCGACCTGAGCCTGAACACACCGCGACAGTTCATTGCCCGTGTGGCCAGCGGCCTGCGTGGCGGACAGATTGAGGTGCGCCTCGACAGTCTCGGCGGCGAGCTTCTCGCCACGCTAAATGTTCCCGGCACTGGCGGATGGGAGAAGTGGCAGACCATTACTGTAGATATCGCATCTCGTGGCTCGTACCTCGCACCTCGAGACCTCTACCTCGCCTTCAAGGGTCGCAAAGGTCCGAAGCTCTTCAACTTCGACTGGTGGGAACTGCGCGGTCTGCAGTCGCTGGTGGTCGAGGAGGGCGGTCAAGGCCCCTACAAGGCCATCATGAAGGAGGAAGCCACCCTCGATGCCCACACCGTCTTTGTGCCCCAAGACCTGAAGCCCTTTGGCAAGAAGAACCTCCTGCCCGTGCTGGTATGGGGCAACGGTGCCTGCACCAACTCGCCTTGGGAGCACTTTAAGTTCTTGAACGAGATTGCATCCTATGGCTATCTCGTCCTGGCCACGGGCTATATCCCCATGGAAGAGAAACCCTATCAGGGTCCGATGTCGACAACCCAGCAGCAGATAGAGTCCATCGACTGGGCCATCGCTCAGAACAGCGACCCGAAGTCACCTTATTATAAGAAGATTGACGTGAAGAACATCTGCGTCGCCGGTATGTCGTGCGGTGGTCTGCAGACCCTCTACAACTGTGCCGACCCGCGCATCAAGACCCTCATGATCTGCAACAGCGGACTGTTCAAGCAGTCGAACCGTGCCCAGGCCGTCGGCGGTATGCCCATGCCTGACAAGGAGAAGCTGAACGACATCCATTCGAGCATCATCTACATCCTCGGCGGTAAGCCCGACATTGCCTATGAGAACGGCATGGACGACTTCCAGCGCATCAGCCATGTGCCGGCCTGTGCTGCCAACCTGCCCGTTGGTCATGGTGGCACCTACCGTCAGCCCCATGGCGGAGAGTTCTCCGTGGTAGCTCTCAACTGGCTGAACTGGCAGCTGAAGGGCGACAAGCAGTCGGCCAAGATGTTCAAGGGCAAGGACTGTGGCCTGTCGAAGCGCGAAGGCTGGACCATTGAGAAGAATGCCCTGTTTGACAAACTCAAGTAATGCCTGATATGTATAAAACAATAGTCCCCTTAGTCCTCTATGCTGCGACCTTGTCGCAGCCCACCCAGTCCCAACAGCCCGACCACCGCATGCCCATGCCCGACCTGAACAAGGTCAACATGCCGCTGTTCCAGACGAAGTACACCGCTGACCCCGCACCGCTGGTCGTCGGCGACACCTTGTTCTTATTTACCTCGCACGATGCCTCACCCGAGGAGATTCCCGACGAGAACGAGAAATCGTCGGCGGGCTTCTTCATGTATGACTGGCTGCTGTGGTCAACCACCGACATGGTGAACTGGACGGAGCACGGTGCCGTCGCCTCGCTGAAGGAGTTCTCCTGGCGCAGCCGTGAGAACGGCGCCTGGGCCATCCAGACCGTTGAGCGTAACGGGAAGTACTACCTCTATGCCCCGTTGCACGGTCATGGCATCGGTGTCCTGGTGGCCGACTCCCCCTACGGCCCGTTCCGCGACCCACTGGGCAAGCCCCTCGTATGGCAGAAGGAACACTGGGACGACATCGACCCCTCGGTGTTCATCGATGTCGACGGGCAAGCCTATATGTACTGGGGCAACCCCCATGTCTATTGCGTCAAGCTCAATGAGGATATGATTTCCACCAAGGGCGACATCTACGTGCTCAACCAGCAGGACGGCATCATGCGTCCCGTCAAGGAGGAAGGTGCTAAAATCAACCTCCGCGTGCCCCATGAGGAGAAGGCATCGTGGGCGGTGAAGCACTACCAGGAGGGGCCGTGGATTTATTCGAGGAAGGAGCAGCACGGAACGAAGACGGAGGTTAAATACTACCTTGCCTACGCCACCACCTGCTGTCCCGAGGCCCTCGGCTATGCCATGAGTAACTCGCCCATGGGACCGTGGAAGTGGAAGAACTACATCATGCGTCCCACCGACCGCGACCGTGGCAACCATCCTGGCATCTGCGACTACAAGGGCCGCAGCTACGTCTTCGGACAGGACTACGACCTGATGCACCTCGACACCTATGTCCACCACGAGCGCCGCAGTGTCAGCGCCAGTGAGATAGTCTATCTCGAAGACGGCACCATTCCCGAAATTCCCTACTGGCTCGACGAGAAACCCATGCAGCAGCTGGAGTGGCTGAACCCCTACCGCCGTGTGGAGGCTGAGACCATGAACTGGGGTCGCGGCCTGAAGTCGGCCAAGATGGGCATTCCCAATACGGGCGTGGTGAAGAATATGCCTGCATCGACGGGTAAGCGCAATATGTATATCTATGACCTCAACGACGGTGAGTATATCCGCCTGCGCGGTGTCGATTTCGGTGCCGGTGCCAAGCAGTTCACCATTGCCGCCGCTGCCACGGGCACTTGTACCGTTACCCTGCGTCTCGACTCCGAGAATGGTCCCGTCGTCGGTACGGTCAGAATTAGCCGGACAGGTTCTGTTGACACTTACAAGCCGTTCACGGCCAAGGTCAAGGGTGCCAACAGCGTTCATGACTTCTACTTCTGCTTCGGCGATGTCAAAGGCGATGTCCGCCTTGACTGGTGGCAGTTCAAATAAAAAGTTAAGGAGTTAAGCACTTGTCTTAACTCCTTAACTCCTGTTTCTATTTCTTGAAAATCTTCTTGCCGTTGAAGATGTACATGCCACGGGGCAGATCCTGCCACTGCACATCGTCGGCGAGCTTCACGCCCTGCAGGGTGTAGATGCCTTTTTCCGGGGTCTGTGCATCACTGGCTTCCACGTGGTTAATGCTGGTAGCAGCCTTGGTGGTGCAGAAGCTGAAGTAGGTAGGCTCGGTGTGGTTGGCGGCCGATGTGGCATTCTTCAGGTATAGTCCTGTGCCGACATTCTTCAGCGAGAAACCTTTGCCGTCAACATACTGGATGTCCCACACGGCACCGTTCTTGAGGTCTTCGCCGTTGCGATTCTTCAGTCCGAGGATAAAGCAGCAGTTTCCGTCTGCGGGTTGTGTGTTCAGATAGCCGGGAGATCCCCAAATGCTGTAGGGCGTGCCGTCTTGCTTGAGCAGGCGCAGCATGTAGTATTTCCTGATGCTGGTATCGCTGTTTGAGGCGAGGCTCTCAAGCTGGAAGTAGTAGCCCGTGCCCGAGGTGCTGAAGGCGGTGCCATAGCCAGCATAGCCCAGGTCCTGGTTGTTGATGCCGTAGAAAGCCTTACCCTCCTCCTCGTTAACAATAGCGAAGGGCTGTCCGCCGGTCAGCTGCGACAGGGAGGTGTACTTCATGCTGCCCATCTCCTCGCGTGCATTGATGGTCGAGATGCGCTCATAGGTCATGTTGTCCGTCGTGGTGACCACGGCCTTCAGGGTGTAGGTGCCCTTCGTGGCGGGGGTGTAGTCGGTGGTGTAGGGCGCGGAGGTCATCGTCTGGTGGAGCTTGTTGTTAACATAGAAGTCGATGTGGTCAATGGTCTTTGTCCGCATCTTGGCTCGTACCTCTATCGTTACCGGTTCCTCAGGAGCCACGTTCACCGCCGACGGGCGGATGTAGACCGAGGCCTCCTTCACCATGCCGGGGAAGGGACTCTTGGCCTTCTTGGCCTTGTCGCTCTGCATATAGGTGCGCAGCCACTGCAGGGCTGAGCGCTCTTTACCGTTCTTGATGAGACCAGAGGCATTCACCCATGTGTGGTCGTAGAACCAGCCCCAGAGCGTGACACCGGCGCAGTAGTCGGCCTCCCACATCTTAGGTATGTGCTGCTGGTAGTTCCAGCTCTGGTTGCCGTCGTTGCTGTCGGGGATGTCATACTCCGTGATATACATCGGGATTTTCAGGGAATTCTGTATGCGCGTCATCACATTGTTGAAGTCCGTGGTATTCATCCCGCCTATCTCATGGCTCTGGCAGCCGTAGGCATCGATGGGTGCTCCGGCATCGCGCAACATCTTGACCAGGCTGATAAACTCGTCGGTGCTGCCCTGGAAGGTGCAGTAGTCATTATAGATAAGGATGGCGTTAGGCCAGCGGTCGTAAGCCATCTCGAAGGCCTTGATAATCCAGTCGTAGCCGGTAACACCGTCGCCGCCGAGAGCATCCTTGAATGATGGCACAGCGTGGCCCTCAATGGCTTCGTTCACCACGTCTATCATCTCGAGGTTAGGGTAGTGAGCCTTCACTTTGTCCATCCAGTTTACGATGGCTTTGAACTGCTCGGTCTTCGACAGGTTGTTCATCCATTCAGGGTACTGTGAACCCCAGACGAGGGTGTGGAACTTGAAGGGGAATTTGTGCTGCTTGGCGTAGTTGGCGGCAACGTCGGTGTTCCACCAGTTGTACTGTCCTCGGGTACCTTCCACGATTCCCCATTTGGAACCGTTCTCAGGTGTCACCTGGTTCCAATAGTCGGAGAATATAAAGCCCTCGTAGTCCATGTAGGTCCACTCGGTGGTGATGTTTCCCAGGAACTTGTCAGGGTTCTGAGACAGTTGCGCCTGCATGGCGCTCGGTACCAGCAGGCAGTAGCAGATGAATAGTAGATATCGTCTCATGCTAATGATGTTTATTGTTTTTACAATCGTTGTTTTAAATTTAGGAGTTAAGGAGTTAACTCCAGCAAATGTTTTAACTCCTTAACTCCTAAAAAGTAAACTTCTAAAAGACTTACAGTGAGTATTCCAGCATGACCATGGAGTAGGGGGGCAGGTCGATGTCAAACTTCTTCTGAGCCTTGAAGGTCTCCGTCTTCGGAACGATGGGCTGAGCGTCGTAGTTGTTCTCGTCGTTGGCACCACCGGTGAGGATGGTCTTCTTGGCCAGCTTCTTCAGCGAGAAGCGCTTCAGGTTGATGTCGGCCTCCTTCTCCTTGTCGGTGGCATTGACCAGCTTGACATAGAGCTTGCGCGTCTTCACGTTGAGGATGACCGACTGTCCGTAGTGAACATCCTCCTGGGGCTGCTGCACACCGGCCTCGTCGCCGTCGAAATGCACGCAGTCGCCGTAGTAGTACTGTCCGCTCGACTGTCCGAACATCTGCTGCACGTAGTAGCTGCAGGTCAGGTACGGGCGCTCGTTGTCGAAATAGATGAGGTCAGGGTTCCAGTTCGTGGCTTCCTTACGGGCAAAGAGCGGGGCATACGAGGTCATGCAGACCACGTCGGCATTGCGCTCCACATGGAGCAGGTAGAGACCCTCGGCCAGGGCGTCGATGAGCTTCTTGTCCTTGGCAGCATACTCACCTAAATAGACCTTCGTCTTGCGGTCGCGGGGGTACTTGTCATACTGGCGGCTCTTCAGGAAGTAGTCGTTCTTCTCGTAGTAATGCTCGTCAATGATGGGCATGCCCAGTTCCTCGGCCAGCTTCCAGCCGGCTTCGTAGTCGGGGTTGCCGGGGTGAGAGCCGGGACCGGCGGTGCCAATGATAATAATCTCGGGGTGAGCCTTGGTCACCTTCTCGTAGACATATTTGAAGCGCTCGTTGAACTCAGGCGAGATCTTCTCCTCGTTGCCAATGCCCAGGTACTTCAGGCCGAAAGGTTTCGGATGGCCCTGGTCAGCACGCATCTTAGCCCATTTCGACTTGGCAGGGTCGCCGTTGGCCCACTCAATGAGGTCGAGGGCGTCCTGCACCCACTCGTCCATCTGGTCCATCGGGGCCACGTCCTGTGCCTGCTTGGGCCACATCTCCCAGCCGCCGTTCGTTCCCTGGCAGCTCACACCGCAGGGCAGGATGGGTACGGGCTGCATGCCGAGGTCCTCGCAGAACTGGAAGTACTCATAGTATCCCAGTCCCATCGACTGGTGGTAGCCCCACGTGTTCTTCTGCTGTTTGCGCAGGTGGCGCGGGCCGATGGTGTTCTTCCAGCGGTAGGTGTTCCAGAAACCGTCGCCGCCGCCGTGGACTACGCAGCCGCCGGGGAAGCGCATGAACTTCGGTTGCAGGTCGGCCAGGGCCTGTGCCAGGTCCTTACGCAGACCGTGTCCCTTGTAGGTGTCCTGGGGCATGAGCGACACGTCGTCTAAATAGACATCGCCCTCGTTGAGCACCAGAATCTGCAGGGCGGCCTTCTTGACGGTGGAGTCGGGGGTCAGCACAGCCTTGTATTCCTTCCAGTCGTTCATGCCTTTGCCGGCAGGAATGTCGATGATGGCATCGGCCAGCAGTTTCGGGTTCTTGCCCCAGCCCTGTGGCTCTACCAGTGCTACGCGTACCTGTTTGGCACCGTCCACGTTGGCCATACGCATAGAGAAGTTGTACTGGGCACCGGCTTTGACGCTGATGCCGTCGAAGCCGTCGTTCTGCAGGCCGAAGCCACGCCAGCCCTTGTAGTCGTAGAACTCACGGGCACGCTCCACATGCAGGCGCATGTGGGTGTTGGCATCGTAGGCTGAGGTGAAACTCTGGTCGACACGACTGACGGAAACCGGCTGGATGTAGCCTAACGAGTGGCCGGGGCGCACCTGCTTCCAGGCTGTGGCCGGGCCCCATCCGTCTTTTTCGGCAGGACTGAACTCAAACGAGCCGTTCTGCAACAGTTCTGCGTAGAGGCCGCCGTCGGCACTCGACGAGATGTCCTCGAAGAAGATGCCAAGCAATTCGTCACTGATAGCCTTGCCGCCGGCGGGGGCGGTCATGGGCTTCTGGGCACTGATGCCCAGCGAGGCTGCCAGAAATACGGCAGCGAGGGTTGTCTGTTTCTTCATTTTTTTGTTAATAGTTATGGTGTTCCTCAAAATCTGTGAGCAAATTTACTAAAAAAATCTGATGCGTCTATATCTTTTCATGATTTTTTTTGATTTTGCAGCCAGTAATGCAACATGAAATATAGAAAATGAAACAAGCGTGGGGTGTCTGCTGTCGTTTTCTTTCGTAACTTTGCGGCAGAAAACCATATTGGTACAATGAAGAAACTGTTATTGCTTTTTTTGACACTGGTGGCTGTCGGCGCTGTGACGGCCAGGACAGTGAAGTTTGGACAGGGACGGCTCACCGTGACCAAGGTGGCCCGCAATGCCGTCCGTATTCAGTATGCTGAGCACGCAGCATCGAGTGAATTGCCCGACTGGCTCTACGTCAAGCATGAGGAACTGTCGCAGAACGATGTGAAGGTGAGCGTTGACAGCCGTCGCCAGACGGTAACGGTCAGCGACAAGAACGGTCGACCGCTCTTTACCGCTACCGGTCATGCCCTGCGTGACGGGGTGGCCAGGCTGTCCTTTCGCTCACCTGCCGACGAGGCCCTTTTCGGCCTTGGCCAGTTTCAGGACGGCTACAGCAACGTGCGCGGCTTGTCTCGGCGTCTGACGCAGGTCAACACGCAGATAGCGTTGCCCATGCTCCTGTCGAGTAAGGGCTATGGCGTGCTGTGGAACAACTATGGCCTGACGGAGTTTAACCCCTGTGACCGCTATGTGGCATTGACGAAGCGTCAGGGCGAGGGTGTCCGCGAAGAGGTGAACGTCACCTCGACCGAAGGCGGCAAGCGTGAGGTGCGTGAGCGCCATATCTTCGAGGCTGACGTGGAGATAGGTGAGGCGGGCGACTACTCGCTGCTGTTGGATGTCGGTCAGAAGATGGCCCGCCGCCATAACCTCTGTATCGACGGCACGCCCGTCATCGAGATGCAGAACCTGTGGCTGCCGCCAACGGCCTCGGCCATCGTCCGTCTGACGAAGGGCCACCATCGGCTGACGGCTGAACTGACGAAAGACGACCAGCCCGTGCTCTATTATAAAAAGGCGGGTACTGAGACCGTCTTCCAGTCGCCCGTGGCCACCGCCGTCGACTACACCGTTTTCATCGGTTCCCCCGACGAAGTCATCGCCGCCTACCGTGAGCTGACGGGGCCGTCGCCCCTGATGCCCTCTTGGGCCTTGGGTTATATCCATTGCCGTGAGCGCTTCCATTCCAGCGCAGAGATTCTGGAGACGGCCAACCGTTTCAAGAAAGAGCAGCTGCCCGTCGACGTGCTGGTGCAGGACTGGCAGTACTGGGGCAAGTACGGCTGGAACTCCATGCGTTTCGATGAGGAGTACTACCCTGACCCGAAAGCCCTGACGGACAGTCTTCATAGGATGGGCATCCGCCTGATGCTCTCCGTATGGTCGAAGATTGACAAGCGGTCGGAGGTAGGGCAGGAGATGGCTGCCGCTGACTACTATATTCCCGGCACTGACTGGATTGACTTCTTCAACCCCGAGGCTGCCGCTGCCTATTGGCACCATTTCAACAAACGCTTAGTGCCCCTGGGCATCGACGCCTGGTGGCAGGATGCTACGGAGCCGGAGAACGACGACCTTGTAGGGCGTCGGGTGAACGGTGGCCGCTGGTCGGGCGAGCAGGTGCGCAACGTCTATCCGCTGCTGGTCAACAAAACGGTTTATGAGGGCCTGCGTGAGGCCGGTGTCAGCCAGCCCATGATTCTCACCCGCTGCGGCTTCCCTGGCATCCAGCGCTATGGGTCGGCATTGTGGAGTGGCGACGTGGGCAACGACTGGGAGACCTTCCGCCGACAGATTACTGCCGGTCTGGGTGTGCAGGCAGCCGGCGTGCCCTGGTGGACCTATGATGCCGGCGGTTTCTTCCGTCCCGGCGACCAGTACACCAACCAGGACTATATCGAGCGGATGCTGCGGTGGATAGAGACTTCGGTCTTCCTGCCGCTGATGCGTGTCCACGGCTATATGAGCAATACCGAGCCGTGGAACTATGGCCCAGAGGCACAGACCATCATTGCAGGCTGCCTGCAGGAGCGCCAGCGGCTGCGCCCGTATCTTGAGCGGTGTGCTGAGCGTATCGCTCGTGAGGGCTATACGCTGATGCGCCCCTTGGTCTTTGACTTTGCCGACGATGCCGAGGCGTTGAAACAGAAATATGAGTATATGTTTGGTCCGGCGCTGCTTGTCAGTCCGGTCACCGAGCCGGGCGTGAAGCAGTGGCGTACCTATCTGCCCCGCAACAAGGGAGGCTGGTACGACTTCCGTACCGGCAAGCATTACGAGGGTGGACAGTATGTGACCACGCCCGTGGATAAGAGCCGCATCCCGGTCTTCCGGAGAGAGGGATATATGGTGGAATAAGGAGTTAAGTAGTTAAGAAGATAAGACATTTGTATTGCTGGTTATGATAAGAAAACAACTTTTTTTGATTGCTATGTGGGCCACTTCGCTCAGTGTGTCGGCACAAGTGCTGCCGTACCAGAATCCGGCACTGTCGGCCCGTGAGCGTGCTGAAGACCTCTGTCAGCGGCTGACGCTGGAAGAGAAAGCCAAGCTGATGCTCGACGAGAGTCCCGCCATCCCTCGGTTAGGTATCAAGAAGTTCTTCTGGTGGAGCGAGGCCCTGCATGGTGCCGCCAATATGGATCATGTTACCGTCTTCCCCGAGCCGGTGGCTATGGCGGCATCGTGGAACCCGGCGCTGGTGTACAGCGTCTTCGACATTGCCTCGACAGAGTTCCGTGCCCAGTATCATGAGCGTATGCAGCGCGGCTCCGGCGAGGACGAGAAGTTCCATAGCCTCTCGGTGTGGACGCCCAACGTCAACATCTTCCGCGACCCGAGGTGGGGCCGGGGACAGGAGACCTACGGCGAAGACCCCTACCTGACCAGTGTCATGGGACATGAGGTGGTGCGCGGCCTGCAGGGACCTGAGACGGCGAAGTATCGCAAGCTATGGGCCTGTGCCAAGCACTATGCCGTTCACAGCGGTCCGGAGTACACGCGCCATTCGGCCAACCTCACCGAGGTGTCGCCGCGTGACTTCTGGGAGACTTATATGCCTGCCTTCAAGACCCTTGTCCAGGACAGTAAGGTGCGCGAGGTGATGTGTGCCTATCAGCGTCTTGACGATGACCCCTGCTGTGGCAGCCAGCGTCTGTTGCAGCAGATTCTGCGCGATGAGTGGGGCTTTCAGTACCTGGTGGTCAGCGACTGCGGTGCCGTCTCCGACTTCTACGAGTCGCATAAGAGCAGTTCCTCGCCCGTCCATGCCTCGGCCAAGGCTGCCATTGCCGGCACCGATGTGGAGTGCGGCTACGGCTATGCCTACAGGAGCATCCCCGAGGCTGTGCGTCGCGGACTGATGAGCGAGGCCGAGGTCGACAAGCATGTCGTCCGCCTGTTGGAAGGCCGTTTTGACCTGGGCGAGATGGACGACCCGTCGCTGGTGGAGTGGTCTAGGATTCCCTATACCAAGATGTCGTGCAAGGAGCATGCGAAGGTGGCCCTCGACATGGCGCGCCAGACCATCGTGCTGCTGAAGAACGGCCCCCTCCCGACCTCCCCCGAAAGGGGAGGAGCCGTGAAGCCGGTTTTGCCCTTGAACAAGAAGGAGAAGATTGCCGTCATCGGTCCCAATGCCGACAATGCACCGATGATGTGGGGCAACTACAACGGTATGCCCAACCACACGGTGACCATCCTCGACGGCATCAAGGCAAAGCTGAATGTCAGAAGCCCCAGGCAGATGGCCAAAAGTCTGTTCTTCGCGCCCGGTTGCGACCTGACCTACGACCAGGTGCTGGACTGCCTGATGGCCTCGCAGTGCAGCTTCCAGGGCAAGAAGGGCCTGAAGGGCACTTTCTGGAACAACCGCGAGATGACGGGCAAGCCTGTCACCACACAGTACTACACCACACCGCTGGCCGTCACCACGGCGGGCATGCACAACTTCGCCCCCGGCGTACAGTTGGAGGGCTTCTCGGCGAAGTACGAGACGACGTTCACCCCGAAGGAGGCTGGTGAGTATGTGGTGAACGTGGAGGGTTGCGGACAGTTTGAACTCTATATCGACGGCGAGCGTAAGTTCCGTCACCGCATCTGGCGTACCACCCCCAACCGCGTGGCTATCCAGGCCGAGAAGGGCCGCAGCTACCAGATTGAGGTGCGCTTTGTCCATGTCCATACCTATAATGCCAACCTGAAGATTAACATTGCCAAGGAACAGCCCATCGACTACCAGCAGACGATTGCTCAGCTGAAAGATGTCGACAAGGTCATCTTCTGCGGCGGTATATCCCCGGCCCTCGAAGGCGAGGAGATGCCGGTAGACATTGAGGGCTTCAAGGGTGGCGACCGCACCAGCATCGAACTGCCAAAGGTGCAGCGCGACTTCCTCAAGGCCCTGAAGGATGCCGGCAAGCAGGTGATCTTTGTCTGCTGCTCAGGCTCGGCCATCGCCCTGACGCCGGAGCTGTCAACGTGCGATGCCATCGTACAGGCATGGTATGCCGGCCAGGAGGGTGGCACCGCCATTGCCGACGTGCTCTTCGGCGACTACAACCCCGGCGGCAAGCTGCCCGTGACGTTCTATAGGGACGACAGCCAGTTGCCTGACTACGAGGACTATTCGATGAAGGGTCGCACCTACCGCTATTTTAACGACCCCCTCTTTGCCTTCGGCTATGGACTGAGCTACACCACCTTCGAGCTGAAGAATGCCCGACTGGAAATGGGTGCTGACGGTACGGGCGTGCTGACCCTTGATGTTGCCAATAGTGGCACACGCGACGGCAGCGAGACCGTCCAGGTGTATGTGCGTAACCCCAGCGACAAGGAAGGACCGCTGAAGACCCTACGTGCCTTTAAGCGCGTAGAGGTGAAGGCGGGACAGACCGTCACGGTCAGCCTGCCGTTAGGGCCGAAGACCTTTGAGTTCTGGGATGCCGAGACCAATACCATGCGTGTGAAGCCCGGCCAGTATGAGGTGCTCTACGGCACCAGCTCACGCGACAGCGACCTCAAAATCATTGACCAATAAGAATATGAAGAGACTGATTTCATCCATTGTTGTCGGCTGTGCCTGCGCCTTCGCATGGGGTGCCGGCCAAACACCTGTCGAGAATCCGATGCTGTGGGCCGATGTGCCCGACCCTGATGTCATCCGTGTGGGCGACACCTTCTATTTGGTGTCGACGACCATGCACCTCATGCCTGGCGCTCCGGTGATGGCGTCGAAGGACCTGAATAACTGGGAGACCGTGGGCTATATCTTCGACAAGCTCACCGATTCGCCGAAGTATGACCTGCAGGAAGGCTCTGTCTATGGCCGCGGACAGTGGGCCACGTCGCTGAAGTACCACGACGGCAAGTTCTGGGCGCTGTTTGCCCCGAACGAGAGCGGTCCGATGGGTCAGACCTATATCTGTACGGCACCGAAGGCCGAAGGACCGTGGACCATCCACGCCCGTCTGCGCCATTTCCACGATGCCACGCTGTTCTTCGATGACGACGGCACACCCTATGTGTTCTATGGCACGGGACAGATGTGCCAGCTGACCCGCGACCTGAAAAGTGTCGTCGAGGGTAGCGACCGTAAGTACTTCGAACGTGAGGAGGATGAGAAGGGACTGCTGGAAGGCACCCGTGTCATCAAGCATCACGGCACGTATTACGCCCTGCTCATCAGCCATGTCTATGCCCCAGGCCGTCATCGCCGTGAGGTATGCTACCGCACGAAGGACCTGAACGGCAAATGGGAGAAGAACGTGGTTCTTGAGAGCGACTTCGGCGGCTTCCCCTATCTGGCTCAGGGCACCATCGTCGATACCGAGGAGGGCGACTGGTATGGCATTATGTTCCAGGACCGTGGCGGCGTGGGCCGTGTGCTGACGCTGTCGCCGGTGCGCTGGATTGACGGTTGGCCTATGCTGGGCGACGAGCAGGGCAAGGTGCCCGCCACCATGCGCCCCTACCGTAGTGGCGAGCCTGCCAAGGCCATCGTTTGTAGCGATGACTTTTCTAATGTAGAGTGTAGAGTGTTGAGTGTAGAGTTTGCTACCGCTTCTGAAACTACGGCGGCAGCAAACTCTACACTCTACACTCAACACTCAACACTGAAAAAGTGCTGGCAGTGGAACCACAACCCCATTGACAAGGCGTGGAGCCTGACGGAACGCCCGGGCTATTTGCGCCTGAAGACCAACCGTGTGGTCGACAACCTCTACCTGGCTCCCAACACGCTGACACAGCGCATGGAAGGACCGACATGCAGCGGTGCCGTCAGTCTTGACCTGTCGAAGATGAAGGACGGCGACTGCTGTGGCCTGGCTGCCTTCAACGGCGACTCTGGTGTGCTGACGGTCAAGAAGAAGGGTAGGAAGCTCGTGCTGGAGATGAGCGAGCAGAATGTGCAGCTCACCGACCGCGAGAAGGCCGTCACCAAGGTCGATGAGAAGGTGGTAGAGACGGTAGACTTGAAACAGCCGAAGGTGTGGCTGCGTGTGGATGGCGACTTCCAGCCTGGCCACAAGGACGCTGCCAACTTCTTCTACAGCACCGACGGCGAGAACTGGACGCAGATAGGTTCGCAGAACTACCGCATGGTATTCGACTACCGCCGCTTCTTCATGGGCTCTAAGTTTGCCATCTTCAACTATGCCACGAAAAAAGCCGGCGGCTGGGTAGACGTCGACTTCTTCCATTACCAGCGAAACTGATACAATGACATATACGGTGCGCGGCTCTCAGATATGGGGGCCGCGCAGTGTTTCTACGATACGCGCCATCTGGTTGGGGATGCGTATCTGCTGCGGACATTTCGGCAGGCACTCCTCGCAGTCCTGACACTGGTAGGCCCACTGCTTCTGGTCGGCCAGTGCCTTCTGATAGCCGTCGACGAACTGCTGCTTGTGGGCGGCAAAGTCGGCGGCTGTCTTGTCGGGCAGCGGCAGCACATGGCTGTTGACTGCCTCGTTGTAGTAGGCAAAGTTGCCGGGGATATCGACACCGTAGGGGCAGGGCATGCAGTAGGCGCAGGTGGTGCAGGGGATGGTGGGGAAACCCGACATCTGGTCGGCAATCTGTGCCAGCAGCTTGTTCTCGGCCTCCGTACACACCTCTAACGGCGAGAAGGTCTCGATGTTTTCCTTCAGGTGCTCCATGCGGTTCATGCCGCTCAGCGTGGTCAGGATGTTGGGGTAGGAGCCTACCCAGCGGAAAGCCCAGCGGGCCGTGCTGTCGTTGGGGCGTACGGCACGCAGCTGGCTGGTCAGCTCGTCGGCCATCTTGCCGAAGGCCCCGCCGCGCAGCGGTTCCATGACGACACACTGCACACCCGCCTTCTCGGCCTTGGCATACAGGTATTCGGCATCGGCATCCACGCGCCGTCCTTTCTTCATCGAGGCGTGCCGCCAGTCGAGGAAGTTCATCTGTATCTGGCAGAAGTCCCAGTGGTACTCCTCCTGGTGGTCCAGCAGCCAGTCGAACACGCTCACGTCGCCGTGGTACGACCAGCCCAGGTGGCGTATGCGTCCTGCCTTGCGCTCGGCAAGCAGGAAGTCGAGCAGACCGTTGTCAATGAACCGTTGGTTGAACGACTCCATGCCGCCACCGCCGATGCCGTGCAGCAGGTAGTAGTCGATATAGTCGACGCGCAGCTTGCGCATCGAGGTCTCGTACATCTCCTTGGCCTTCTCTAATGAGGTGTCGCCCCACATGTTCGACATTTTCGTGGCCACGAAGTATTTCTCCCGGGGGTAGCGGACCAGGGCGTTGCCCGTCAGCACCTCCGACTCTCCCCTCATGTAGACGGGGGCGGTGTCGAAGTAGTTCACACCGTGTTCTATGGCGTAGTCCACCAGCCGGTTCACCTCGTCCTGGTCGTTGGGCAGGCGCATCATGCCGAAGCCTAACAGCGACACCGGCTTGCCTGAGCCGTGCTGTACGCGGTAGGTCATGCGGTTCTCTCCGCCTTTCTCATCAGCCTCTCTTCTGTTCTCGGCCAGCACATTCAGCGGTTCCAGAGCCATCAGCGCCACGACTGACCCGGCTCCTAAGCCAAGGCGTCGCAGGAACTCCCGCCTGCTCATGTTCTGTCTGTTCTCATCCATAGGGTTTGTCGTTTTGGTTAGCAGACCGCAAAGATACGGTTTTTTTTCAATAACAGCAACTGTCTTGCGTTAATTTTTTTAATTATCCGCTTATCCTACACCTGATGCTGATAATCAGAGTGTTATCAGCGAATTATCCGTTTGTTATCCGCTGCTTATCCTACACCAAAGTGTTCCAGCAATAAGCTAGTCTCCGCTCAGTCCGCTCCCTTCGGATTCTCGTCCGCCGCTTTCGGACTATTGTCCGAGCCTTTCGGACGATGCCTTTCCGGCATGGTGGAGGGGCAAACTGCACAGTCCCCCTCCTTTATTTGGTGTAGGATAAATAGCGGATAACAAGCGGATAATGACACGCTAACCCGCTGATAATCAGTATCGGGTGTAGGATAAGCGGATAATCTGATCTGATATGAGTGACACACAGGGTCTGTCCCCCTGTGTCCCCTCTTAACCCGCATTGCAGTTGCATAAAAAACCACTGTTAAACTTTGTTATAGAAAC